>JBGSIR010000199.1:0-2997 GCA_041742415.1 Fimbriimonadaceae bacterium
AAACTGGGGCGGCCCTTTCTGGGTCAGGCGAAGGGGGCTTTACTGGCCGCCTTCTTCGGCCATGCGGGCGGCATCGGCGGCTTTCTGAGCCTCAAGCTCATCGCCTTTGCCTGCGTCCTTCATGGCCTTCTCATAGGCTTCGGTGCCCATCTCTTCGCGAACCGCTGCCATGTCGTCCTGCGACACGGTGCCCGGATCACACCCGATGAGGGCGACGGCGGCCAAAGCCGCCATCACAGTGAGAGCCTTCTTCATTTAGTTTCCGAAGTTCCACATGGGGTAGTTCACCGAGGTGTTCATGCCCGCAGTGCTGATGCCGATGTTGCCGCCGGAGCGCGTGATGTCGCAGACCGAAGCCGCGTTGAAGGTGATGCTCGTGCCGGTTTCGGCCAGAGTCGGAGTCTGAGCCAGGAAGCGGGAAGCCGGGATCGACTTGGCGCTGCTGTCCATGAATCCGAGGACCACCTGTCCGGTGCTGGTCTTGCGGCTGTCCGGATTCGTGCCCAGGGTTCCGTTCACGCAGTTAGCGGCGTTGCCTTCCATCAGGCGGTAGCGCCAGTACTCGCGAATGGCGACCGGGAACGTGGTCTGCTGGAACACGAAGGGGTCCTGGGTGGCGTGGGTGATGTGGGGAGCGCCGGCTCCGCCGATCTCCATGAGGATGAAGGCTTCGGACGGGCTCTTGATGGCCGTGGCGCTGCCGCCGAACCAGGAGTTGCGAAGCGATCCGCCGGCGGTGGCGCTGCGGTTCAGGGTGTTCAGGGCGCCGGTCAGGCCGGTGTTGATGCCGAACTGGTCCGTGATCTGGCCGGTGGTGTTCCAGTCGGCGCCGCGCTGGCGCAGGGCGTTCCAGAAGATCTCAACGTTCTTGGTGTACGGCAGCACCCACTTCTGCCAGGAGAAGTGGTTGGCGCGGTAGATGAACGGCGAGGCGGTGCATCCGGGGCCGGTCTTGCTGGCCGGGAACGGCAGCGACGCGTTCAGGGCGGTGTTCAGAGAGCCAGGAATGCAGTCGTCGTTGCGCGGAAGGATGTCGTCATAGTCGCCCATGTAGAGCTGAATGGCGGTTCCAACGTTCTTGACGTTGCTGAGGGTCTGGGTGCGCTTGGCGGCCGTTTTGGCCTGGGCGAACACCGGGAAGAGGATGGCGGCGAGAATGGCGATGATCGCGATGACCACCAGAAGTTCAATAAGCGTGAAGGCTTTCTTCATGGGGACTCCAGAAGGCGCCGACGAGCGGCACACGCCAATACTATCTCGCAGGCTTATGTTAAGAGAATGTTAAGAAGCAGCAACCGGACTATTGGGCCAGGCCCTTCGATGAGGAATTCGTCGGGACGACGAACCATCGAAGGGGAAGCGCCTTCGCCGCCTGCGTTTAGAACGCGCCTTCCAGCGGCTCCTGCTTCTCGATCATTCCCCTCAGCCAGCCATTGCCCAGCAGAATGTCGATCGGCATCAGGCGCTCCTCATATTCATAGGGCGGCTCCAGCCACTCAAAATCGCGCTCATAGAGCTTGATGACAGCCTGCAGAATCTCGCACCCGGTTCGGAATGACTGAAAGGCGCGGCGGTCGGTGACGTGCATAAAGCACCCTTGGCACACCTCTTCGGCATGCTTTTGGAAGGTGGGCAGGAACTGGATGGGCCGAAATGTGATGCCCGGCAGCTCGCGGCTGTTCAGCTCGTTGGCCAAGCGCCAGCCGTCGATGTAGGGCGCGCCGAAAGTTTCGAAGGGCCGGGTGGTGCCCCGCCCTTCGCTCATCTTCGTGCCCTCCAGCAGGCACATTCCCGGATAGACGACGGCGGTCTCCACGGTCGGCATATTCGGCGAAGGAACCGCCCAGGGGAAAGGTGTCTCGTCCAGGTAGAGCGAGCGGTCCCACCCTTCGACCTCCACCACGTCGAGCTGGGCGCTGGGGAAGTGCTCGTCGCGCATCTTGCGGGCGACTTCGGCAACGGTCAGCCCGTGGCGAATCTGCAGCGGATAGAGCCCCACAAAGCTGGCGTAGTCGGAGTCCAGAATCGGCCCCTCCTTGGTCTCGCCGTTGATGGGGTTGGGCCGGTCGAGGATGGTGACGGGGATGCCGAGCCGCGCGCAGGCCTTGATGCAGAGCGACACGGTCCAGATGAACGTGTAGTAGCGCGCGCCGACGTCGGGCACGTCAATCACCAGCTCGTCGATCTCGGCCAGCATGGCGTCGGTCGGCTCGCGGTGCTCGCCATAGAGGCTGTGGAAGACCAGGCCGGTGCGCGGGTCGCGATAGCCCTCCCACTCGATCATGTTGTCCTGGGTGTGCCCCCAGATGCCGTGCTGCGGGCCAAAGACGGCTTGAATCGTCAGCTCGCCGCGCTCGTGATAGGGGAGCATGTGGTCGAGCACATGCACAAAATCGCTGGCCACGGAGGCCTGGTTGCACACCAGGCCGATGCGCTTGCCGCGAAACCGGGCAAAGCCCAGGTTCACCATGGTGTCGAGGCCCAAGCGGGGAGGCATGGCAGGAATGCTACCGCCGACGGGCGCCCGGTAGCATAGCGTCATGCCGTTCCGCCCGCTCCCGGACAACGCCCTCGAAGCCCTCACCTGGACGTGGGCCGACTTTGCGCATCACTACGACGACCTGCTTGAGCGCCCTGTGCTGGAGGAGACCCTGGACGCCTGGCTGGCCGATTGGACCAAGCTCGCCAACGTGGTCGGCGAAGTCGAAAGCCGCCTTCACGTCGCCACCACCCTCGACACTGAAGACAAGGAGGCCGAAGCCCGGCTCAACAATTATCTTGAGACCATCGACGAGCCGCGCCAGGAGGCGGAGAACCGGCTCAAGCTCAAGCTCATCGAAAGCGGCCTCACCCGGCCCGGCCTGGAGACTTCCATCCGGGCCGCCCGCGCCGACGCCGAGGCTTTCTGCGAGGCCAACCTTCCGCTGCAGACCGAGCTCACCAAGCTGGGCCAGGAGTACGACCGCCTGGTCGGGCGGCAGATGGTGACCCTCGGCG
>JBGSIR010000200.1:0-6725 GCA_041742415.1 Fimbriimonadaceae bacterium
GCCCTGGTGAGCCTGCAGGACGCCGAGACCTCTCTGATGATGCGCGCGCGCCTTCCCTGGGGCTCCAGCGTGGTCGCCGTGGCGCGAAAGGCTTGACCTAGTTCACACCCGATCGCGTGGCCGCGTAGTTCCAGCCTGCCAGGCAGAGGCCGTAATAGGGGTGGCCGGCGGGCACCATGCGGTCTTGGCCGGAGTGGAGCTGGGCCAAGACGGTCTTGCGGACCCGGTTGGAGCGATTCGGCATCGACCCGTGGATCGTGAGATAGTGGAAGAACACCACATCGCCGGGATTGGCTTCGATGGGGGTCGCCTTTTCGATGGGGTAGTCGCGGAGCAGGATTTCGGACTGGCCCTGGGAGCCGGAGATGCGGCCCAGCTTGTGCGAGCCGGGAAAGACGCGCAGGCAGCCCATCTCGTCGTCGGCCTCGCTCACGTGGATGACGCCCGCCATCATCGTGTCCCGCTCGCTGGGAAAGTACTCCCAATCCTGGTGCATCGGGAAGGGGGCGCCCGCCTCGGCGGGCTTTTGAAAGAGCTTGGTGTGGTGGAGCATGATGTCGGGCCCGATGAGGCTGGAGCAGGCCTCCACGAACCTGGGATGCACGAGCGCGCGCATCCATTCCGCCGAATAGCGATGAACCCCGTGGGTGTGGAGCACCACCGTGTTGGCCGCGCCCAATCGGTCCATCTCCGGCCCGCTCCACCGCGCGTTGATCTCCTCACTCGCCCCGCTGATCTGGGCCACGATCCGGTCGAACTCCGCCTCCAGCACGCTCACTTCTTCGGCGCTGAAGACGCCCTGGGCCAAGTAGAAGCCGTTTTCGGCGAAAAATTCTGCGGCGGTCATCCCGTTGATTCTAGCCGTCCCACCCGCCTGCAGGCAATCGGTATACTCGGTGGCCGCGTGGGGATATAGCTCAGCTGGGAGAGCGCTGCAATCGCACTGCAGAGGTCGTGGGTTCGAATCCCATTATCTCCACCATACGGCTCGACCGCGGCGCGTTCACGCCACAAGTCAGCGTTCAATGCCAGGACAGATCAACCAGGCAATGTGCTCTGCGGAGAGGAGCTGATGACCGTCCGAAATGTGATGGAGACCCTGCGCAAGCGTGGTTTTCGCACGCCGTCCTTGACATCAGATTTTCTCTTGGCAATTTCGTGTGTCCACTCATAGCGGGCCGGTCCAGAAATAACGCACGCCGAGCCTACGGGAAGCCAAAACTCTCTTACTTCCTTCAGAATGCTCTTAGAAAACCTCATCGGATACTCATCGCCAAGCGATAACGTAGCCACTTCGGGCCCGAAACACGGTTCGCAATCGACATGTGCAGAAATCCCTTGCCCGGGAACATACTCATTCACAATCGCTTGATCTGGCAGAGACCTCATCAATCCATCGAAATAGAGCTGGCCAGCAATCGCTGCCAAAAAGGACGGCAGCGGGCCTAAGTAAGCATCTTTGCGAACGATGTGAGATCGGTAATCATACTTCCATCCGTAGTGCTGAACGCGCCTAGACAAGTCATACATCCACGGCATCCCATCAACCGCCTGCAGAACATCGCTTGGCTCAGAAAGGAAATCGGGCACGAGGACCATGCCTTCAATGAGTGGGGCCTGCGCGAAAGGAAGCGTCATCGAGCTTGCCACACTTCGAACGCACATGCGCCAGATCGAGTCGTTGACTGAGTAAGGTTCCTTTGAATCCTGTATGAGTATGATGCTTCTTTGATTCTCGGTGAATGTCCAATCCTCCTAGAAAAGTCTTCATACCAGTCATGCATCCCGCCCCGAGGCATCCAACTCGCGGAAGGCCCAATTGAATTCGTGTACACAATCGTCACTTTTGAAGAAGGAAGAGATGATATCCTTCTTGCCAAGGCTCGAACAAATGGCGCTGTCAAGCGTTGAGCGAAAAAATACGAAAACACAATCAGCACGTTTCTCCCAGAAGCCACTCTGTGTGCATCATACCAGAACTTTGCATCTGGAAAGGCGTGCTCTTTGTTCATGGCGCAGTAGGCCCCCACATGCTGATGCGCCACTCTTGCCACTCGACGCATGCCTTCAGCATGCTCAAGCGCAAGACGATCAAATTTTGAGTCCTGAAGGCCAGCAAGCGCCAGCATTGCTGTGCCTGGACCACCTCCAAAATCGATCAACGTGTCAATTGCTTCGGAAGGCATTAGCTGAGCGAGAGCTGCATAATGCATTGCAGAATATCGATAGGCATAGAGGAGCCCGAGCGGCTCAGTGCCACAATGCCTTTGGCCACGCTCCAGAATTTCGTTTGAAACAAACTCGTCGAATCGGTCCCCATGCATCTTAAGCAATTTCTGAGTCGACTTCAAATCAATCAGCCGCTTGATCACATCATCGTAGAATTCTTCAAACACATATCCTGCGTCGCCAGAACTTGATATCGTCAACCTGAACTAGCCAGAGGCCCTAAGCCTATCAAATCCGCCCTGCGGCCTCGGCTTGTCAGTCCGCCAAAGACCAACCCAGCACCCTGCGGAAGATTTCTTGGAATCCCAAGGGCTCAAAGCCGTGGTCGGCGCCCTCGATCCGCTGGAGCTCTGCGCTGCGGCCAGCCTGTGCCAAGCCTGACCGCAGAACATCAAACGATTCGATGGGGACGGCCATGTCCTGTGTGCCGCTGGCCGCAAAGAGCTTGGCTTGGCTTCCGAGCGCTTCCTCCAAAGGCGAAGTGCTGAGCATGCTGCTCCAATAGCGATAGGGGTGCCCCCAGGCCATCTTCGTCACGCTCTGCGGGTCATTGCGGATCTTTTCCCACTCGGCATAGACGCTGTCTGATGCGCCCGGCATGCTTCGCTCGGCCATCAGTGCAAGGTCGAAAAGCTGATTGGCCCCGCCGCCCGCGAGCAACGCAACATGGGTCACCCGAGGCTCAAGGCGGCTCACGGCGGCGCCAATTTTTGCTCCTTCAGAGTGCCCGACAATGAGTGTCCGGCTCTGGCTTGAACCCGACTGGCCCCATGCCGCCCGAAGCGCGGCGGCGTTGGCCTCCGCCCATCGCTCCAGCGTGTGTTCAGCCAGAAACTCCGGCGGACAGTCGATTGCTGTGCCGGGCTGAGGCGGGTCGAACGCAAAAGGAACCCCGGGCTTTTCCACCACGAGCACCCGATACTCATCTTTCACAACATGGAGGAGGAGGTTTTGGAGGCCTTGGGCGATGCGGCCTTCATGCCGCATCCAAATCGACTGCCCTCCCGACCCAAGGATGATCAAGGCAATCGGCTTCTCTCGCTCGGAGTCCGCCGGCGAAAGATAGTAGGTGATTTCGCGCCCAAAGCGGTCGGCGCAGCGGCCTCGCTCAAACCCGGGCGCCGGATCCAAGGACGCAGTCTGCGCCGCCGCCACAACCAGGCACATGAAGGCAGTCATCCCGGCCTTCATCTACTCGCCTAGAGGGGCCGCCTGTTCCCGAGGCTTCTCGGCGGCAGCCCGTCTCAGCGAGCGCTTTCGATCCACCCAGTACACTGCCCCCGTGTCAGAGGAAAGGCAGGATGTCATCGCCCATTCGACCGGGCCTGCGCGTGATAAGCCGGAGTGGCTGAAGGAGAGGCTGGAGTGGTTTCAGGACCAAAAATTCGGCCTTTTGCTGCACTGGGGCCCCTACTCACTTTGGGACTGCTGCGAATCGTGGCCGCTCTCGCCCGGTGATGAGTGGGCTCGGAACGATGACATGGACTGCTGGACCAGCAGAGGCAAGGATCTGGCTCGGTTTCAGGCCGATTATTGGGCGCTGAACAAGCAGTTCAACCCGGTCAAGTTCAACCCTGAAGACTGGGCCGAAGCCGTGGAGGATTCCGGAATTCGCTATGTCTCTCTCACTGCAAAACACCATGACGGATTCTGCATGTGGGACACTCAGGAAACGGACTACAAAATCACGGGACCAGAAAGCCCTTATCCGGTGGATGTTTATAAAAAGTTCTGCGACGCGTTCCAGCGCCGGGGCCTCGGGGTTTCGGTCTATTTCTCCAAGGCCGACTGGCATTCACCGGCCTATTGGTCGCCAGAGAAGCCTGTGACAACGCGGCAGGCCAACACGGTCGGGACTCCTCTTTGGGATGAGTTTGTGCGGTTCACTCACGCTCAAATCCGCGAGCTGATGACCGGCTACGGCAAGGTGGATGTCCTATGGCTCGACGCCGGATGGGTGAAGAAGGAGCGCGGGGAGGACCTGGACATGGAGGGCATGATCGGCATGGCGCGAGAGCTGCAGCCGGGCCTCATCGTCGCCAACCGCACCGTGGGGGATGAATTTGAAGACTTTATCACTCCAGAGCACCAGATTCCTGACGAGCCATTGGACCAGCCATGGGAGTCGTGCCTCTGCATGGGCACTAGCTGGAAATTCGCCGGGCCCGAAGTGTTTCGGCCTATAGAAGAAATTCTTCGGATGCTGATTGAAATCGTCTCAAAGGGCGGAAACTTCTTGGTGGGATTCGGCCCAACTCCGGAAGGAGAATTTCCATCAGGGGCACTGGAAAATCTTAAGGAGATTGGCGCCTGGATGCGGATCAATGGCGAAGCCATCTACGGCACAAGAGCCATTGCTCCCTATTTTGAAGGCGGCGTTCGATTTACCCAGAAATCGGAGCGAATCTATGCGTTTCTGGTTGATGAGTCGGCCCGGAGCCTGAAGGCTCTCCAGCCGTCGGCGGGCGCCGAGCTGAGGCTCTTGGGGCATGACGGTCCGGTGTCCTGGCGGCAGACCGAAGGCGCGTGTGAGTTTGTTCTTCCGGAGGGCATTGACCAGCTGCCGCGGCCGCTGGCTCTTTCGTTTGACCGCTGACGGCCTGCCATACTTGGCCGATGGCTCTCACCGCCGCAGGCCTGGCCCTTTTCCTGGCGGCCTCCCCCCAGCAGGCCGCCTCAATCCGCGCCGAGCAGCTTTTCGCGTCCTATGGGGCCACCCAATCGGCCTCTCCGCTGATGCGCGAGGCCCTCAAGGTGTTTTTGGACGTGGAAGACGCCTACTGGAAAGGCGACTATCCGAGAGCCCGAGCTGCGCTGGATGGCCTTTGGGAACAAGCGGCTCCCGGCTCGGAGGCTTGGGCATTGGAATATAGAAAGTCGGCTCAAGTTTCCGACCAAACGGGCATCAACATCGGCACGCCCGGCGGCTACTACGCCCTGAGAATGTATGAAGAGTGCCTGCGCTGGCGCAAGGCCAACCCGCGCCCCGTACCGCCGGTGACAACAGCCACTCTTTCCATCGTTCTAGTGGGCCAAACCGAAGGCCTCCAGCCGCGCACGAATGGCGAACTGGAGGCCAAAACTGGCATCAGCCTCCAAGGCCGATTGGACGAAAAGCTCATGGCGAGCAAAGAGCGTATGTTCATGGAGTCAACGCAGCTCTTTCAGGATTACATGCGGGCGGCAAGCGATGGGAAGATGGCGGTGGAGATCAACTTTGTCTCTCTTCCCCAGCTCAAAGTTCCGGTCTCGGTCGACGGACGCTTTGCGGGTTTGACGGGCTCGGCCTACCAGGACATCTGGAGCGCCGTGCCCCAGGCGGCCAAAGCAAAAACCGACTGGTGGTGGGTGGTCTACCCCTCGCATGTGCCCGAGCAGCACCCGGATTTCAAAACCACAGAATTCATCACCGGCGGCATGGGAACGGGTCCGGATGGCGTCTCTCCCTGCTTCATTTCGGACGACCGCTGGATCATCCGCAAGCCGCCGCACCTTGGCAAGGGCGACTACACCACAATCGAGCGGCGCGCCTATCTGCCGCAGTGGCTCCAGCACGAAATGGCCCATCACTGGTTCCGCGCATGGCCGGAATTCAAGCTGGAGGAGAAGGATCATCAATGGTTCGACCGCTCCACTTGGCCCAGCGACTTCAAAGGCAGAATTGAGCCGGACTACTACGCCGAGGCCATGCGCCTCCGCCTTCAGCCCAAGGCCAATCCCCCATTGCACGTTGGGCTTCTTTATGCGCCGCCAAGCCAGCAAGTCTTGACTCAGATTAATGATGAAGAGATTGTGGGCAAGTACCAGCGCTTGCCGGTCGAGAATGACTGGCATGCTGGCGAGATCAAGCGCGCAGGCGGCGCCTACATTTGGCAGAACGCAGCCGGCAGATCGTGGAGGCTGACGCTGGACAAGGCGAATGGAATTCTGCGCACGGGCGCCGACTGCCCTTACACGCCCAGCGGCGCCAGCCAGGGCCCCCCTTTCACCCTGAGTTTGGTGCGAGGCGCCGACGGCAAGTTCTCGCCCCGACTGCGTGGCTTCTCCTTTAACGGCGGGCTGTATACCAAGGTCAGCGAGAAATGAACTTCGCCGAGACGATGGCGTGGCTGGAAGCCCACGGCCACGAAAAGATGCGCCAGCAAAATGTCCGCAGTGTCGGCGGCCAGGCGCAGTTCGGCGTCAAGAAAGCCGACCTGCGAGCGGCGGCGAAGCTCATCAAAATCAACCACGAGCTGGCCGAGGAACTCTGGGCGACGGCGAACCTCGACGCCATGCTGCTCTCCACCCTAATCGTCAAGCCGAAACTGCTGGCCGCCAAGAGGGTTGAGCAGCTCGTGCGCGAGTCCGGCACGGCGCTCATCGCCGATTGGGTGAACCCCTACATCGTGAAGCTTCATCCCGAAAAGGAGGCGATGCGCGTGCAGTGGCTGGCCGCCGACAATCCCTTTCTGCTCCGCGCCGCCTGGAGCCTCACCGCCGAGCGCGCGGCCAAA
>JBGSIR010000201.1:0-1794 GCA_041742415.1 Fimbriimonadaceae bacterium
CTTGTGGCCGAGCGCGGCGGCATGGCCGAAACCGCGCTCGAAGGCATCGCTTCGATCTCGGAAGAGAACGCCGCCAGCGCTCAGCAGATGGCCGCCTCCACCGCCGAGCTCGCCGCCCAGGTCGAACAGGTGGCCCAAAGCGCCGAGCTTCTTCGCCGCGAAGTCACCGAGCTCACCGACGCTTCGCTGCAGGCCAAATCGGCCTCGGTCAAGACCAGTGCTGTTTTGGCCGCCTAGTTATCCTGGTCAACAAATCGGCGCCCACAAGGGGCAGGACCAAGTGAAGTGGGCGCCATTGTGAAGGGTGTGCTGGCAAAGCGAAGGCTCTATTTGCTCGCGGGCTACCTCTGCGTAGGCCTCGGGTTCATGGGCTATGCGCTGCCTGTGCTGCCGGGCACGGTCTTCATGATCATTGCCCTTTACTGCTTTAGCCGAAGCAGTGAGCGCATGGAGCAATGGCTGCTCGACCACCCTTGGTTTGGCAACCGACTCCGCCGGTGGAAGGAGACCGGAGCCATCCCCCTTCGCATCAAAGTGCTGGCCGTCTCCTGCATCCTCGCGGGCTCCGGCGGCTCTCTCATCTTTGTGCCGGGCCGCTATGTGCCCTACATTGCGATTCCGCTGGCGGCTCTTGGCTGTTGGTACATCCTCAGCCGCCCGACGGATCAGATCGGCAGCGCCGCTTAGGGGTTGATCTGCACGGTGCGGATCTCGGTGTAGAACTTCCGCCCTTCCGGTCCCTGCTCGCGGCTTCCGCTGCTGCTGGCCTTCACTCCACCAAAAGGTGAATGGCAGTCTACGCCCGTGGTGTCGCCGTTCACCCTCACCAGGCCCGCCTGGATTCGGTGGGCGTAGGCCAGGGCCTCGCCGATGTTTTGGGTGAAGATCGCAGCCGAGAGGCCGAAGGGGGTGGCGTTGGCGGCGGAAATCGCCTCGTCCAAATCTGCCGCCTCGATGAGGGCCAGCACGGGGCCGAAGTGCTCCACCTGCGCAAGCTCTTCGTGGGCGTCCACCTGGTCCACCAAGGCATAGGGGGCAAAGTATCCGCTGTCGGGCCCGTTGACTCGGTGCACGATGCGGCCGGATTCGGTTCCCACCAATTGGTTGAGTCGGCCATGGGCGCGGTCGTCGATCACGGGTCCAGCAGCAGCGCCGGCCTCGGCGGGGTCGGTCAGGGCCAGCGAGTCCATCTGGGCCTTCAGCTTCTCAATCAGCTCAGATTTCACCAAAGGGTGGACAATGACCCGACTGGTGGCGGTGCATTTTTGGCCGGCAAAGCGGAATGCGCCGCCCGCAATGAGGCTGGCCGCTTGGTCGAGGTTGGCGTCGGGACGAACGATGGCAGCGTTCTTGCCGCCCATTTCGGTCTGGCACTTCTTGCCCAGCTCGGCGCAGATGGCCGCAATCTTCGCCCCCGCCGCGCGGGAGCCGGTGAAGCTGATGGCGCGGATGGCAGGATGCCGCACCAGCGGCTCACCCGAGCCGGCGCCATCGCCATAGACCACCTGAAACACGCCCGCGGGCATCCCGGCTTGGGCCGCTGTCTCCGCCAAAAGGTGGGCCGCAAAGGGAGAAAGCTCGCTCGGCTTCAGCACCACCGGGCAGCCTGCCGCCAGGGCCGGAGCCGCCTTCCACAAAGGAATGGCCAGCGGGAAGTTCCAAGGCGTGATGAGGCCGACCGGGCCCAGCGGCGCCTCGACGGTGAACTGAAGCGAAGCCGGAGTCAGCGCCGGAATCACCTGGCCCACCGGCCGCACGGCTTCGCCGGAGTTGTAGCGAAGGATCGCCACGCAG
>JBGSIR010000202.1:0-2873 GCA_041742415.1 Fimbriimonadaceae bacterium
CGCTCTCGCCTATCAGCGGCACGGCGAGCCCATCTTTCAGGAGGCCCGGCGCATCGTGCAGTCCGGCCAGTTCGGGCGGCTCACCATGGTCAACAGCCACCTGGGCCAGGAATGGAAGCGCGCCACCAAGGGCTCCTGGCGGCAGGACCCCGAGCTCTCCGGCGGCGGCCAAATCCACGACAGCGGCAGCCATATGATCGACATGCTCCTGTGGATCACCGGCCTGCGCGCCGAGGCGGTGACCGGCTTCATGGACAACCGCGAGACCCCCGTCGACATCGACAGCGCCCTCGCCATCCGCTTCGCCGGAGGGGCCTATGGCAGCCTCACCATCATCGGCGACGCCGCCGGATGGCACGAGCGCCACGCCCTGTGGATGGAGCGGGCCAGCCTCTTCATCGAAGGCCACCGCCTGGTCATCCGCGAGGAGGGCAAGGACGAGGTGGTGATGGAGACCTGGCCCGAGGGCCGCAGCCCCGACGAAAATTTCATCGTCGCCATCCGCCGAGAAGAGGAGGTGCAGGCCCCGCTGGAGTGCGGCCTCGAAACCATCCGCCTCACCGAGCTCGCCTGGACGCGCACGGAGCGCCGCTGAGCCGATGGAGCTGAACCCCCGCGTCCACACCTATGTCCTCAAGCGCCAGGTTCTGCGCTTGATGGGCGCCGGATTCCGCATCTTCGAAGCCGACAGCAGCCGCCTCGTGGCCTATTGCGACCAAAAGGGCTTTCGCCTGCGCGAGGACATCCGCATCTATTCCGACGAGAGCAAAACCCGCGAGGTGCTCGCCATCCAGGCCCGCACCATCATGGATTTCTCCGCCGCCTACGACATCTACGACACCGTGGAGCGGTACAAGGTCGGCGCGCTGCGGCGCAAGGGCTTCAGCTCCATGGTCCGCGACGAGTGGGAGGTGCTCGACCCCAGCGACCGCCCCATCGGCGTGGTCCACGAAGACTCCCTCCAGCTCGCCCTCATCCGCCGCCTGCTCCTCAGCCTCATCCCGCAGAACTACGACATGGTGATGCACGACGGCCGCCGCGTCTGCGACCTCAAGCAGAACTTCAACCCCATCACCTACAACCTCACGATCGACTTTTCGATGGACCCCACCGGCACGCTGGACCGCCGCCTGGGCATCGCCGCCGGAGTTTTCCTGGCCGCCATCGAAGGAAAACAGGACGGCTAGCGGGACCCTTGCATCCACGCGGTATATTCAAAAGCTCCCGCGCCGGTGGCGGAATTGGTAGACGCGCTACCTTGAGGTGGTAGTTTTCGAAAGGAAGTGGAGGTTCGAGTCCTCTCCGGCGCACCAGGTTTTGAACCTGGAATCGACGACAGGCGTGTTTTAGCGACGGGAGAAAGGGATCACGAAAGGGATCACGCCTAAGCCCTGATCCACGCCGCTCCAGTCGAGACCACCCGCACCGCGTCCCACTGAGCCGCCAGAGTCAGGTCTGCAGCCCCATCGATGGTCTCCGACCCGTCGGCATCCACCATCACCGCGTTGGCCCCGGAGTTCACCCGCTTAACCACATATTCACGCCCAGGGCAGCTCGCGGCCGGCGGAAGAGTGACCGTCACCGCGCCTGCGGCCGCGTCGGCCACCAGCAGGTGATCTCTCGCCCCGGCAGTGGTCGAAGCCGACACCAGACGCACCCCAGCCGCCAGGGATCCTGCATGTATGTCGCTGGTCGGAGCGACGCCCACGCCCACGCGGCCATTGAGCAGGTCGATCCGAAGCTCGCCGATCCGCCGGTCATGAAGGCCGGGCGACCGCAGGCCTTCCATGCGCCCTTCGGTGGTCACCGCGGTGACGCCTGAACCATCGGTGGTCACCCGCCCGAGGCAGATGGCCGTGCCGCCCGGGTCCACCAGAGTGGCCGAGGTCACAAAGGAGCCATCCACGTCCCGCCACAAATAGACCGTGCTCGAGGCCGGAACCGTTGCCGAAGCAGCGTCCAGAGCGGCCACGATCCCGCCGCAGAGCACTCCCGCGCCGACTTCAACGGAGAGCCCAGTGCCAGCCGCCACCGCATGGCCAGAGACCACGCCCCGCCCAAACACATGAGCAGGAATCCGGTCGAGAGCATCCAGCAGCGAATTGAAATAGGCCACGCTGAAGTTGGCGCCGCCGCTGGTCATCCGAGTGAGGCCCATCGCCTCCACCCTGGCCTAGAGCTCGGTCCAGGTCACCCCAAAGTCGGTGGATCCCCATTGGCGCAGCGGATCTCCGCTCAGGCAGAAGACCAGCATCCGGTCCCGTTGGGGCGAGAACTCCAGCCCGCCCCGCTCCTCATCGCCGGCCACGATCACTGCGCGCTCGGTCCAGCCTGAGCCCTGGTCGACCATCAGCCGATGGGAGCCTGCTCGCCAGACTGCTGCATACCGGATGCCGGTTTGCCCATCGACGGCCGTTGCGACCTGAGTGCCCGTAGCCATCAGCTCAGCCTCCGACCACGTTGTGCCCTGGTCTGCACTGAGCCGCTCGCGGATCTGGTCGCCCGGGGCGGCAATGGCCAGCCACAGAATGCCCGACGGAAGGAGCTGGATCCTCGCATCCGTGCACTCCGCTTCGGTGTGAGCAGCAGACTCATGTTGGACCTCCTGGCTGATCAGCCGGATCACGTCGACGCCGGTCTCGCGCACAACGGCTGCCCATATCCAGCCAACTGGCGAGGCGCACATGTCGGCGGCCATGCCATCGATCAGGTCCAGCCAGACCACGCGGCGGCGCCAGCGGTTTCGGGCGGCCAGCGACGTCGTCTCCTTTTCGAACGCATGCACCCGGTGCGGACCGGACCCGATTGCCCATGGACTGCCCGTAAGGTACTGGCCATCGAGGGCCGAGACCCCTGAGCCCCGCCCCGCGCCC
>JBGSIR010000203.1:0-2720 GCA_041742415.1 Fimbriimonadaceae bacterium
CCGGCTCGGCCGGGGCCTCCACTTCGATCACCGCATGGGTCGGCGCGGGGCCGGGCATGGGCGCGAAGTCTTCTTCGCGGTCCATCACGGCGTCCAGATGGTCAAAGAATGCAGGCTCCGAAGGCGCAGCGGCAGCTTCGCTTAGCTCGGCCACCAGGCTCACGCTCTGGGGGGTGGCGCCGACCAGAAACCGGCGGCCCTCGATGGCCACAACGTGGAGCGAAGCGGCGCCGATTCCGGTGGAGGACTCCAGCTCAATGCCTGCGCTGGAGTCGGAAGCGGTCCGCCCTCGGCCAAATTTCTTGATGGCCCAGGGCATGCCCCAGCGGAGCGCTGCGCCGACGCCGCCCACGGCCAGGAGCATCTGGAGCACCTGGGCGCCGTCGATGATGCTGGTGGGAGCAGGGGTCGGGGTCATGAAGCCTCCCGGAGCTTGCCAAGCCGCTCGCGCGGCGAAAGGATTTCGGTGATGCGAACGCCGAAGTTTTCGTCGATGACCACCACTTCGCCGCGCGCCACGGGCCGGCCATTCACCAGCACGTCCACGGGCTCGCCGGCGGCTTTGTTGATTTCGACGATGCTTCCGGCCGAGAGCCCGAGGACTTCGCGGACCTCCATCTTCACCCGGCCAAGCTCGACCGAGATTTCGAGGGGGATGTCCATGAGCAGCTCCAGGCGCTCATCCGAGACCATGGCGCCGCTGTGGACTTCGCCGGAGACGGTCTCCAGCTCCATCTCTTCGGAGCCTTCGGCGGGCACCAAGGCCACGATCACCGATTCCGGAATCAGCAGATGGATTTTGGACTCGGAGGCTTCGCAGGAGGCCAGCCAGGTGAGGCAGTGGAAATCTTCGTGCGACGACGCCGAAGGCGCGGTGGGCAGCTCCGACTTAATGGAAAGTCCGGCGGCGGCGGCGGGCTGGCCGCTGAGGTCGCTGGCCGCCAGGCAAAAGCCGTGAACGATGGCCTCAAGATAGGGCTTGCCGCTCTCAATCAGCTCATCGATTCCCATCGGGGTTTCGGAGAACTCGGCAGCGGCCAGGACCTTGGCAAAGTCGTTGCCAGGAACAGTGACCAGCATGGCGGACTGCGGAAGGCTGGCCAGCGAGAACGTGATGCAGACCGAATCGGCGGCGCCGAGGGCAATCATCTCGTTGCTGCTGATGGGCCGCGACTCGGTTTGCTCGACAGAGATGGCTCCGCCGATTGATTCGCTCAGCGCAATGGAAAGCTTGGGGGCGATGGCCCTCAGCAGGTCGTTGACGCGCGCGGCGGGGTTGGGGGGTGCGGACATTCTCTAGGCTCCATCCATGGGTTGAGTGACAGAAAAAACGATCTTTCGGCCGTCGCGGGCCGGGCGGCCAAGGAACTTGGGCCGGTTGTGAATGCGAAGCGGAATCTCCTGCTTCACCTTGGTGTCCAGGCGAATGACATCGCCCGGCTGAAGCACCGCAAACTCGCTCAGGCTCATGGTGGAGGAGCCCAGCTCGACGCTGCAGTCGAGGCTTGCGGTGGAAAGGATGGTTTCGATGCTGCGGCGGCTGCGCGGGCTGGCCTTGCGGCTTCCTCCGCCGGCAAACCACTTCTGCGAGCTGAGCTTGGCCGTGATGGGCTTGAGCAGCATGTAGGGGATGCACATGCTCACCGCGCCGCGGGCCTCGCCGATGCGAAGCTCAAAAAGGATGCTGACGACGACATCGGTGGGCGGAGCCACCTGCACAAACTGCGCGCTGGTCTCGATGGATTCGATGCGCGGATTCACCACCACGACGCCTTCCCAGGCGGTGCGGAGGCTGGAAAAGAACCGCTCGATGACCTGCTGGGCCAGCGGAATCTCGACGTCGGTGAGCGTGGTGCGGTTGGCCGTCTGGCCCGACCCACCGAGCATGCGGTCGAAGATGACAAAGAGAAGATCGAACTCCAGCTCGAAGGCGGCCTCGCCGTTGAGCGGCGGGATGCTCATCACCGCAAAGACGCTCTTGTTCAGCATCCTCAGGTACTCCTCATAGGGCACCTGTTCAAGCTGAACCAGGTCCATGTGCACGGGCGTGCGGAGCGTGGCGGAGAGCGAGGTGGAGGCCAGCCGGGCGAAGGTTTCGTGCAGCATCTGCAGCGTGCGGAGCTGCTCCTTGCTGAACTTGTCGGGGCGGCGGAAGTCGTAGACTTCGTAGGAAATGGTGGATCCGGGCGGTCCGGCGGCAAAGGCGGGCGAAGGGCTGGCCGAGGGCGTGTAGCCGGATGAGGCGGCAGGGGCGTCGTAGCTGGGCTCAGAATCGCCCAGCGAGCTCATGAGAGCTTCAATTTCCTCTTGGGAGAGAATGTCCGACACAGTTCCTGCCTGGCCTCGCTCCGCAGGGCGCGGGCGGGGCCTTCAGCATTTCATGTCGGAAGACCCTGGCAGTTTTCTCAGGGCGCCGCGGCAAAAACTTGAAGGGATTCTCCCTCCATGGCCACCCTGGCCCATCCCAATCGCCTTTGAAGAATCCTTCCGCCCACGATGCGGCTCGACCCGATGGGTAGCCACACGGTGTCTCCCTTCATGTGGGGAGGCCGGGTGAAATCCCACGAAGGCAGCAGGGAAGCCTCGGTGGCCACCGCCTGCATAAAGAAGGCGGGGTCGGGGTTGGCGGCCGAGACGTCCATGCTGCGAAGAAGCAGGCGGGGGTTGATGCGCTCGGCGATGAGCCCGGCGGCGGTGGCCTGGTTGAAGGCAGCGCGGCC
>JBGSIR010000204.1:0-15845 GCA_041742415.1 Fimbriimonadaceae bacterium
TCGCATTGCGGCCAGACCGGATGGAGGCCAGCGACGATTTTTGGGACGCCGCCGAGCGCATCAGCAGCGTGCGCGATCCCGACCGTCTTGTGGCTTCGCTCTACCGCGCTCCCTCGCCGCCGCGCATGGCTTGCCGCCTGGGGCCAGTGGTCATTGCCGATGCTTTGGCGGGCAAAGCCTATGCTTCCGAAGCCCTCAAGGGCGCGCTTTGGGCGCTGGCCAAGGGCATTCGCGGGCACCTGCGGCATGGCCATCCCGAACTTCGCCAGCCCAGCGTCGTTTTGGCGGGAGGCCTCTGGCGCATTGAGCCTCGGCTGGCCGACGAGCTGCAGGAGCTGCTCACAACACTTTCTCAGGCCGAAGGGCCGCCCTACCCCCATGTGCGAATTCTGGAGGCGGAGCCGGTGGAAGGCGCCCTGGCTCTGGCAAGAAAATCCGCATCACTTTTGGAAACCTCATGAGCACCGAAGCGCGCAATCCCCGGTCTGTTGGCCTCGACAAAATGTCAGCCTCCGAAGTTGTTCGGCTGATGAATGAAGAGGAGCGGGCCGTGCTGCAGGCCTTGGAGGAGGCCGAGCCCGACCTGGCCTTGGCCGTCGAGGCGGCCGCCGAAGCCTGGCAGGCGGGCGGGCGCATCATCTACCTGGGCGCCGGCACCAGCGGACGGATCGCCACTATGGACGCTGCCGAAATGCCGCCCACCTTCGGCATCCCGTCTGATCGGTTCATCGCCCTGATGGCCGGCGGGGCAGAGGCCGGCGGGCAGGCAATGGAGAACGCGGAAGACGACGAAGTTGAGATCGTCCAGACCCTGAATGCCATGTCCATCTCGCGCAGTGACCTCCTGATTGGCCTCGCCGCCAGCGGTCGCACGCCCTATGTTCTGGCGGGGATTCGCCACGCCAACCAAAAGGGAATCCGCACCGTCGGCATTGCCAACAACCGTGGCTCCGCGCTTTTGGAAGAGGCCGATATCCCGATTCTTTTGGCTACTGGCCCCGAGGTGCTCACGGGCTCAACCCGGCTGAAGGCGGGCACGGCGCAGAAGCTGGCTTTGAACCGAGTCTCCACGGGCGCCATGGTGCTCTCGGGCAAGGTTATCGAGAATTTGATGGTGGATGTGAAAGCCACCAATCAGAAGCTGCGCGAACGGTGCATTCGCATTGTCTGCGAGCTCTCCACTGCCACGGAAGATGAAGCCCGCGCCGCGCTGGCGGCCCACGACTTCAACATCCGCAGCGCGTTGGCGTCACTCAGCGCAGGCTAGTTGCCGATCCACCAGATGAGGGCCTGGTCGAAGGTGTGCTGGGCCTGCCGCGATGAGTGGAAGCCTTTGCCGGGCGACCAAACGAACTCATAGCCGCTGAATTCAAGGGCCTTCTTCATCTCAAGATTCGCGAGCCACCAGCTGCCAAATTGGTTGTTGAGGTCGTTCTCGCCGTCTTGGAGCCACACGCGGATGGGCTTGCGCTCTTGGCGGCGAATCTTTGCGGGGTAGGTGTGGGCGCCCGCTTCCCCGTTTTGCCCGGGAGCGAGGTTGGTGTAGCTGCCGATGAAGCTGAGGGCCGTGCCAAAAAGGTCGGGCCGCTCCCAGCAGATGGTAAAGTTGCAGGCGCCGCCGCTGCTCATGCCGGCGATGGCGCGCATTTTCGGGTCGCGAGAAATGCTGACGACCTTTTCGGCTTCAGGAATCACGGCCTCTTCAAGGAACTGAGCGAAGAGCGGACTGAGGGTGTCGTATTCGCGGTTGCGATTGGCCAGCTCCCGCTCGGGGGTGCTGCCTGGCTCAATCATGATGGCGGCGGTCGGCAGGATTTTCCCGGCGGCGATCAAGTTGTCCAGGTGGTGGCGCATCCAGTTGCGGTCCCATTGCGCATCAAGCCCCACCAGCAGCGGCAGGGGCTCACCCGGCTTGGCCCCGCGCGGGATGTAGAGATGCCAGCGGCGCGTCGTGCCTGGGTAGTGCGTGCTGGTAAGCAGGCCCATATCCCGCAGCTCACCCGCCTTTTCGGCCGGGGCCGGGCTTAAGTTGAGGTTGGGAGCATAGGCCTCGACGTTGTGCCCTCCGGGCAGAGGCTTGCCGCCGGCCAAGTAGACGGCGCGGAAGCCGTCTCCATGCGCCAGCGTGACGACGCCCGCAAACAGCCGTTCGTCCACCTTGGTCAATGCGACGGTGCGTTCGGGCCCCAGCTGAACGGATGCGTTGGCCTCGGACGTCGTCAGCGCGAAGAAGACCTGCAGCCCATCCTGCACGGGCGGAATTCCTTCCATGAGTTTGTCGACGGAAGCCAGCTGGCGGACCATGTCGGCGGCAGAGGGCGATTGATTTCGGATGGCGGCGGCGACTTCCCGCAGGCTGGCAGCGGCGGCAGAATTCGGCAGGCTGGCAGCCGCGGCGACGGCAAAGGCAAGAGCAGGGATCATTTCGTCCTTCGGGCCGAAGCCGGGATAGAGGCTTCATAAGCCGCCAAGAACTTCTCGACGGACGCTGAGCGAATCACGTCTTGGATCAGTTCAACTCTGACATCCGACCACTTTTTGAACCGAAGGCAGCTTTTGCCCATATCCAGCTTTGTGCCGGTGGCCTTCCAATCGGCTTGGAACTTCTCAACGGCTTCCGGCTCCAAGTAAAGGCAGAACAGATAAACTGCCATATGGCTCTTCTGCGATGCGATGCTGACGAAAGGAACGGGCTGTTTGGGGTCGCAGTGATAGCCTGCGGGGTAGATGGAGTGGGGGATGCTCCAGCCGATCATTCCGTACTGGATGCCTTCCTGATAGCCTTCGGGCAGAGCCTCAGTGATGGCATCGCGAAGCGCCGTCATGGGCTCCTGGCGGTCTTCGGGAAGGCTGGCGAGGTAGTCCTCGGGGCTGGCCCATTCGGCTGGCATGGGGCAAGGCTACCCAAGGCCTTTGGGAAGAACAAATGATTTTTGGAATCGTTTACGCTCCACGTTTAGTATTATGAGGTGAGAGCGGGGAGAGGTGATGGTGATGATGAAGTCAGATTCGCTTGCGGTGGAGATCTCTGCAGGACGGGGGCCGGTTTTCGACCTGCTCACGAGCCTGGAAGAATCGCCCATCCTCAAGCTCAAAGATAAGAAGGCGGAAGTGCTTTCCAGCCCGCCGGTGGGCATTGGCACTCGCTGGCGCGAGACGCGGATGGGCGTTGGCAAGGAGGCCGTGGTGGAAGTGCAGATCACCCAGTTTTTGCCGCCTAAGTTTGTGGCCCTTCAAGCCTCGACTCCGAACGCCACCTACTTTTTGAAGGTGAGCTTGGAGGATGCGGCTGAGGGCTGTGTGGTGCGCGCTGAGGTGACGGGCAAGCCCAAAAACCTCCTCTCGCAAATGATGTCGAACATGCTGGTTTCCGCCGTTAAGCGGGAAGTGATGAGCGACCTCCAGGCCCTGAAGCGAGCTGTGGAAAGCGGTTCCGCCGAGCCCGCAAAAGCCTGAGGGCGCCCTGAGGGTAAAACGGAGGTTGAGATGCGCCTGATCACACGCGGAGATGAGGACCGGTTTTGGGCCGTGATTGATGAAGTGCGCCAAGTTACGGGCGGCACCTACCCTCAGGCCCCTCCTGCCACGGCGGAAAACCTCAAGAAGATCCTTTTGGCCAAGCCCGACCCGGTGGTCCGTGAGTTCGCCAGCATCCTGCACCGGGTGATGGTTCGCCTGAACCGCTGGGAAGTTTGGGGAGCCGGCATGGCCCGCAACAAGTCTATGTCCGGCGCGGAATTCTATGCGTTTCGCCTATGGATCGTAGCCAAAGGGCAGGACGCCTACGACGCCATCCGCACCAAGCCAGATGCCCTTGTGAACTGGGTGAAGCCCACGGAAGTGATTCTGAACGAGGGCTTCGACGATGTTGTTGGCGAGATCATTGAAGACCGCGGCATGAACGACCCGCGCGACGACGCCAACGAGAGTCCGAACGACTTTCCCAAGGGCAAGGAGTTCAAGGAGGCCGATTTGGCCAAGCTCTTTCCCCAGTGCTGGGCCGCCGGCAAGCCCTAACCCACCCACTGCGAAAAGGCCAGCAGAATGGGGATGCCGGCCAGGATGTTGAACGGGAAGGTCACGCCCAGGCTTGATCCGAGGTAGAGCGAAGGGCTCGCCTCGGGCAGAGTGTGGCTCACCGCCGCCGTCGCCGCGATATAGCTTCCGCTGGCGCAGAGGATTCCCATGAGGAAGGCCCCCCCAACAGAAAGGCCGGCCGCGTTCCCGGCCAGCACGCCCAGGCAGCCATTCACGAGGGGCGCCCCGATGCCGAAGGCGATGAGCGACGCCGCTCGCCCCTTAAGCGCCTCAATCCGCTCCACCACCTGCATGCCCAAATCCAGGAGGAAGAGAACGAGGACGCCCTGGAAAGGCTCCACAAAAAAGGGCGAAAGGTCGGCCTTGCCCTGCTCGCCCACCATCGCGCCGATGGCCAAGCCGCCGCCCAGCAAAATCAGGCTTTTGCCCGTGAGCATCTCGCGGGCCACCTCCTTCATTGGAGCCTTGCCCCGCTTGGCCAGCAAAAGGCCGACCAGAATGCCGGGCGCCTCCAAGATGACCGCGAGCGTGTAGACCACGCCCTCAAAAGGAATGCCCCGCTGCTCCAGCGTTGTGACGGCAAAGGTGAATGTGATGATGGAAATGGAGCCGTAGTGAGCCGCAATGGCGCCGGAATCGATCTGGCTGAACTTGAACAGCCCCCGCAGGACGCCGAAGGCCAAGAGGGGAATCAGTGCGCCCACGGCCAGGCCAATGACGAGGACCAGCGGCAAAGTCGCCGGATCGACTCCCTGAAGCGCGAAGCCGCCCTTCAGCCCGATCGCCAGAAGCAGGTAGCCCGAAATCAGGCTCATGGCGTCGCGATGAAACTTAAGGTCCGAACGAACGGCCTTCGCCAGCGCTCCCAGCAGAAAAGCCAGGATCGGCGGGCTCATCAGCGACTGTATGCCGAGCCTCCCATCAACCCCAGTTTGACCGAAATGGCCGTTAATCCTCCAGCACGGCCACAAACCAGCCGCACATTTGTGGGACCTTGATCACGACTCCGGTCGGGGTCGAGGCCAATTCCAAAGGCTCCCCGCTGGGCGCGGCATAGGCGCGGGAGGCGGACCGGCGGACGTGGATTGTGAGGCCCGAAGCCTCTAGACGGTCCTCCACCACATCGTTCTTGAGCCCGCGGCGCTCGGGGATGTAGTGCAGAAGGTGGATCATCGCCCGGCCAGGCTGCTCGGTGAGCGTGGCTTGAAGGCTGGACGGCGCCTGGGTGCGCACCAGAGGCTCGGGCAAGAGCCGCTCCACCGCCGAAAGAATCAGCTCGCGCACAACGGGCTGAGACTTTTCAGCATAGAGCCGGAAGAGCGGGTGAGCCAGGTGCAGAATCCGGCCCTTCTGCAGCGCCGCTGGCCGATCGGTCGCCTCCCACGCGGGCGAGTGGGCGTGGGAGACAAAACGATCCCAACTGCGTGGGAAGACGGCATCGGTGACGGTCGCAAGCACATCGGCGCCTGCTTGAGCCTCCAGGCGGATCGCGGGCGAATACATCACGAAGTCGGTGTCATCGTCCGCGTGAAGTCCGGAGGCTGGGCGAAGGTAATCAACGGCATCGTCTTTGGCTTCGCCAAGCCAAGCGGCGGGATGGCCCGGCAGGGCGAACTGCTCTCTGGTGGGGTTCAAGCCAGCGCTGCCCGTGGAGAGCACGGCCCCTCCTGCTTCGATGAAGGCCTCCACCCGGGCGGCGAATGCGTCGGGCAGCGGCGTCCAATCCGGAAGCACGAGCAGGCGGTAGCGGCTGAGGTCGGCTTGGGTGTCGATGAGATCGAACTGGTGGCGGCCCTCCTCCAGCACCCGGACGGCGCCGTGCGTGGTGGGGTGGAGCGAAATTTCGCCGGGAGAGAACTCTTCGGGGTGGAGGACGGCGATCTCGGTGACGGCCTGCGCTCCAGCGGTCCAGGGCTCCAGCTCGGCGACCTGGCGGTAGACATCGCCGATGAGGCGGTAGGTTTTCGCATCCAGCTCGCCGCGCGGCGGGAGCTGGTCGCCGACCGAGCAGCCCGCCCCGTGGGCCAGCATTCTCATGCATTCATGCTCCAGGGCCGCCGTGCTCTTGAAGCTGCCAAAGTGGCCCCAAGATTCGCTGAATTTCCCGGTCATGCCGAGGCAGGGCTTGCCAAGGGTGCGGGCATAGCGGATGGTGGCGGGGAAGTGGATGTGCCCCCAGCCGCCGGAGGGGAGCGACTCCAGCTCCAGGTGAGTGTAGTGCTGGGCTCGCTTGCGAAATGCCGGACCGACGTGGCCGTTGTTGAAAAAGAGGCTGCACTCTTTGTTCTTTTCCCTCACGGCTCCCGCAAGCCGCTCGACGCATTCGGTCACCAGCAGTTCCCGCATCTCCGCCTGCATCAACGGGTCAGCCGCATCCCAGCCCTTCTCGCGGAATCGCCGCAGGGCATGGGGAGAGTGCACTCCGCGCTGGGCGAGGATGTCAAAGAAGATGCCGTCCACTTCGTCGCCAAAGAGGTCAAGAACTTCTTGGGTTTGGGCAATCACATAGTCCACATAGGGTGAGGCAAAGTCCATATCCAGCCATCCCCAGCCTTTGCCAAGAGGCGTCCGCCCGCTTTGGCGCCCATCCTCAAGGATTTCCACCCACTCGGGGAGCTCGGTCGCCGCCAAATGATCCCATCCCACCGTGATGTAAATGGGAACGCGGATGTCGGCTTTGTGGCAGGCGCGAATCTGCTCGGCCAGCAGATTGCAGGTGAGCGAAGGATGCCGATTCGGCAGCGCGGTCTCATGATAGATCCACCCATGGTGGCAGCGGCTGAAGCAGGTGATGCTGTCGACCGCGGCCTCTTTCAGCCGAGCGACAAATCTGTCGGCATCAAACTCACTCCCCACTCCAGGGATGTGCTCCGACGTGTGGAAATCGAGGTGCACCTGGCGCTGGCGGAGTGGCTTCATGCGGCGCAGGTTTACCCCGACTCATTGGATGCAGTCGCTCTGAGGGAGGAGCGGGATCAATGATGTTTGCGTTCGACTTCACAACGGCTGAAGATGGCAGGCCGAGAGCCCCGGCGTCTTTGATAGTTGACGACGCAGCGACTTTTTGCCCGTAGAATGACGAGTGCGGGGTCGCATCGACCCCGGAGAGCGAAAATGAACCGTGCTTTGATTGCCGCCGCCAGCCTTGCCGCGCCCGCCGCCTTTGGCCTTTCCCAGGTGATGGACAAGGGAATCGCCCTGCCTGAGCCGATTTACGCCGAAGCTCCGGCCGCCGACATGGCCCCGGGCGAGTGGACCATCGACAGCGTGCACTCCATGGTGGGCTTTGAAGTGGGCCACATGGGCGCCAGCCGCGTGGGCGGCAGGTTCAACGAATACTCCGGCAAGGTCGTGGTGGACCCGGCCTCCATCACCGGCGGATCGGTGAACATCACCATCAAGGCCGCCTCGGTGGACACCGCCAATGGCGCCCGCGACAACCACCTGCGCTCCGACGACTTCTTTGGCGTCGAGTCCCATCCGAGCATCACCTTCACCAGCAGCTCGGTGGAGTCGAAGGGCGAGGGCCGCTATGTCGCCAAGGGCAGCTTGACCATGCTGGGCCAAAGCAAGGCCGTTGAGATCCCCTTCACCGCCTCCGCTCCCGTCGCCGACGCCCGCGCCGGACGCCGCATGGGCTTCAACTGCGAGCCCATCGTCATTAAGCGCTCAGATTTCGGCATGAACTATGGCGTGGCCAATGGCGCGATTTCGGACGAAGTCACCATCCGCCTCTCCGCCGCCGTCACGGCCCCGGCCAACTAATCCGGCCATCAAGAGTGCGCCAGGTGCGGATGAAACCGCAGCCTGGCGCCAAAGGAATGCAGCATTGTGTGATGCGCTAGATTGGAGGCCCGCCCCTCTTTCGCCATGCGACTAAGTCCTGCCGGGTGATCACCCTGCGGTCGCGATAGACGCGGCGAATCCACTCCGGAGTGTTGCCCTTTTCCGGGTCTTCAATCATATAAGCCCACGTGAGAAAATACAGCCATGGGCGATCTTGGAAAGCGTCAGGATCTGGTAGTCGGCCCTCCTCGCCCAGGCCAAACAATGTGCCATCGTTTCCAAACAGCTCATGCAATTGAGACCAAGAGGTGGGGGCTTCATAGTCCCACACAACAAGGTCAACCACGTCTTTGCCTGGGTGCCAATTCTCCTTGTCCTTGCCATAACTGGTCCAGATCCAAATAAGGTTCTTCAGGCCGTGGTGATTCGTCATGCGCTCAAACATCAGCCGGTAGAGCTTTCGGCAGGCATCGCCCCCTGATTTGCCCCACCAAAACCATCGGCCTTCGGCTTCGTGGAGCGGCCGCCAGAGCACGGGGACGCCAGCGTCCTGAAGCCGCTTCAGCTCGCCTGCCACAAGGTCAATGTCTCGGATCAGGTTCCGGTACGAATCCCTCTGAGGCTGGGCGAGGGCCGCCGCCAAGTCGAACTTATCGGTGTAGAAGTCTCCGTCGGCGTTTGGGCTGATCCAGTGCCATTGAAAAGTCACCAAGCCGCCGCGCCGGTGCCAAGCAATGGCCTTCTCCACATCCCGATTTCCCTGCTGGCTGGGCATGAGGCCGTTGAAGTCATTGCCCATGATCGCGGGATCCAGCCCGCCCGTGTGCTGCCGAATATAGGGAAGGTATTTGTCGTCGCACTGGCCAGAAATGATGCCTTTGCCATAGACTTGGCGGAGCAGCCCCATCAGCTCAAGAGCCGCCGGATGGGGGTTTGGCGTCACGAGCGGCGGAGCCGCCAGGGCGTATGAGGCAGCCAGCGCGGAAAGCATGCCGCTTTTGTGCAGGAATTGCGCGCTCAGAGTGAAAGCTCAATCCAATCCCCCTCCGGCTCCTCCTTCGCGCCGATGACTTCGACCCATGCGGTCACGAGGTCATCGATGGCGAGGTTCTCTCGCCTGCGCAGGTCGGCTTTCAGCGGGAGGATGTAGCCGCCGTCTTTGGGCCACATCGCGGTCTCAAACTCTGTCTCCCCAATCTTCTCCCTCACCGGAACCATCCCCCACCCATAAGTGACCTGCCCCGAGACCTTCTTGACTCGCTCGGCAAGCTCAGTCGGGAGGACAAGGAAGTGGTGCGGCGCGGGGCCTTTCCAGTGCCAGATGGGGGCGGTGAAGGTGAAGGTCACAAGAGGTCTCGGAACTCGTCATGGGTCAACCCCGCGTCTTTGATGATGCCTCCCATGGTGTGCGCCTTGATCGGCGTGCCCCGGGGCAAGACAATGCGCAGCTCGCCTTTGGCCATGACAATGTGGCCGCTCTGCCTGATGATGACAAAGCCGGCCCGTTCAAAAGCCTTGACTGCGGCCAAGTGGTGGACTCCAGGAAACTTAGGCAACGTCGATGGTCACCTGAACGGTTTCCATGCCGGGGCACTCTTCTTGGCCCTCTGCGGCCGCCTCGAGCCAAAGGGAAATCGCCTCTTTGACATTCTCAATCGCCTCCTCCCTCGTCTCACCCTGAGAGTAGCAGCCTGGCAGGCCAGGAACCCGAACCGAAAAGCCCCCTTCTTCCTCGGGGATGAGCTGGATGAAGTAGGTCACGACGCGGATTTTAGCGCATGTCGGTGAGAATCCGTGCAGCAATGCATCGCGGCAAGCGATGGTCTTCGGTCGAAGCCTTGGGTGCGCCCCCTGGACCCTTCTTTGGGGACACGAGCACGGCTGATGCACGAGGATAGGACGCTTGGCACGGGTGGGTTGGGAAACGGGACGTCAATGCACGCCCCAAAGGCGCCGGGATCAAGGGCTGCTCAACCAGGCAGCTCGCAATAAGACACTAGAAAGATGGAAACCTGGGTATCGCCAGCGATACCCAGGCCACCCCCGACTCTCCTGAAATGGTATCCTTGCTGCCATGGACGAGGTTCTAGAAAGCATTGCCGTGATCCTTACAACACAGGGTGAGCATCGGTTCTACCTGGGGTCACTTCAGTCCGATATTCTGGCACAGTCAACGTTCGTGACAAGCCGAGAGGAAGATGTTGATGGGGGCTTTCAAAGAACTTTAAGCGAGAAGCGTGCTGCGGATATTGCTAGTTACATTGACAACGGATTTGGGTCAATCCCGGGCGCTATTATTCTTTCAGCCCAATCGGATGCGAATCTGGACTATAACAGCAGGTCGAAAACTCTGACATTCAGCCTTTCCCCTAGGGCCTTCAAGATCATTGATGGCCAACATCGGGTTTATGGTTTCAAGAAAGCCAACAAAACGGTTCGCGTCCCAGTTGTCATATATGAGGGGCTTAGCTTGAAAGATGAAGTTCGTCTCTTTATTGATATTAACACCAATCAAAAGCCTGTACCCAAGGAGCTCGTGCTCGATATTCAGCGTCTGGCCAGAAAGAACGAAGACGTTGATGAGTTCATAAATAGTCTATATGACTTGTTCCTGCGCACTCCAGGCTCGCCATTGCTAGGACTCCTATCACCTCACAGAAAGCAAGTAGGTCGGATTTCTCGCGTTACATTTCTGGCTGCCCTCCGGCATATTATCGATCGATTTGGAGAGCGGAATGAAGCTCATGTTTACAGTATTCTTGCACCGTATCTATCGGCAATGCACCGAAGGTGCTCGCAGGCTGGGGTTGAGTTTACTAAGCCAACAATTTTCAGGGGAATTCTGTTAGCATTCCCAAAGCTTATGGATCGCCTTTACGCTAAGTATGGACCAAAGTTAACGCAAGTTCAGTGGCTCTCCGAGCTTGAGGGTATCCAGCGTCTTAGGGTTTCTGCGCTTTCTGGAAGTGCCATTGCAAACTCGGAAGTTTTCTTGGAGGCAACCAGGCCCAAGTTTAAGTTGTGAGAGTATGCAAAGTCTTTTTCAGGTCCTATCGCCAGGTGTCCTTAGCCTGGGATGGGGTGCACATACTGACCCCTACTACCGTGTTGGGGATAAAATCGCTGGTCTGCTTGACGTTGTGGCAGCGCAGGATATTACAAACACTGCAGGGAATCCGATTGGCGTACAGTTGCGGTATGCTCTACGAGATTCTATCGAGTATTCTATCTTCTTGGACTGCAGGGCACATGTCTACGCAATGATCCAGACGTTGGGTCAAGTTGTACGTGTATCCGAGCCAGTTTCTTGGCCCTGGCTCTACGTACATTTGTACTACGCATCGTTCTTCTCAGTTCAGGCCTCGCTACGCTCAGTCGGTCGGGGGGTTGTGTATTTGGGGCATGAGGAAGTAAACCCAATGAATGTTTTCCTGAAAAGGCTTGGAGTTAATGGCGATTTGAGACCTGGATGTTATGCCTTTGCATATGACGCGAATTCGAATGAACTGCGGATTGAAAAGACTGGTGCGCGGATGCACGAATTGGCATGGAGAGAGTATTACTCTTACTTGTCTGATTCAGTAGATGTTGTCTTACCGACCTTAGGGGCCACTGAAGCTAAGGACTTAAGAGCCGTGGTCCTAAGCATGAATGAGATCTGCCATGGAGGGACAGGATGCAAGTCCATGAGCGAATGGCGGAACGGGATCAACTATCGAGTTGGAGAGCAACAGTGGGGAAGATCTAGGGGCGAGGCTAACCTAAGGTCGAAGCTTTATGCCAACTGGCGAATTTCGCTTCAAGGCTATCCTAATTCTAGTGATGAGGAGGTGCATTCAAAGATTGCGCTCGTTGTTTGCCGATCAGCATATGAGTTGCTTCTTGAGCTGAATTCCCGTTGCGCAGCTTTAGATACGAAAACTGAGTTAGACAGGGTTTTTAACAAGTGGCTACCGAGGGAGTTTAAGGCGACTTCTTGAGCTGGGGACCAATATAAGTAGTTCCTGGAGTTCCGCAAGTTTGACTTGGGGAACTCCTGTTCATTTTTAACTTAGAAGTCCATGCCGCCCATGCCGCCCATATCGGGGCCGGCGGGCATGGAGGGTTTGTCTTCTTTCTTCTCGACCACCAAAGCCTCAGTCGTAAGCACAAGGCCCGCGATGGAGGCGGCGTTTTGGATGGTGGAGCGGGTGACCTTGGCCGGGTCGACGATGCCAGCGGTGACCATGTCGACCATCTCGCCGGTGGCGGCGTTCAGGCCGTGGGGGGCGGCGCTTTCGCGGACCATGCCCACGACGACGCTGCCTTCCATGCCGGCATTCTCGGCGATCTGGCGGATCGGGGCTTCCAGGGCGCGGCGCACGATGGCGACGCCAGTGGCCTCATCTCCTTCCAGAGTGAGCTTGTCGAGAGCCGCCTGGGCGCGGAGCAGGGTGGTGCCGCCGCCGGGGACGATGCCTTCTTCAACCGCCGCGCGGGTGGCCGAAAGGGCGTCTTCGTAGCGGTGCTTCTTCTCCTTGAGCTCGGTCTCGGTGCTGGCGCCCACCTTGATGACGGCAACGCCGCCGCTCAGCTTGGCCAGGCGCTCCTGGAGCTTCTCGCGGTCGTAGCTGCTGTCGGTGTTCTCCACCTGCATCTTGATCTGCTCGATGCGGCCCATCACGGCGTCCTTGGTTCCGGCGCCCTCGATGATCGTGGTGTCCTCCTTGCTCACGACCACCTTCTTGGCGGTGCCGAGCATGTCGACGGTCACGTTCTCGAGCTTGCGGCCGAGGTCTTCGCTCACGAAGGTGCCGCCCGTGAGGATGGCAATGTCTTCGAGCATGGCTTTGCGTCGGTCGCCAAAGCCAGGAGCCTTGACGGCGGTGACGTTCAGGACGCCGCGGATTTTGTTGAGGACGATGGTGGCGAGGGCTTCGCCTTCAATATCTTCGGCAATGATCAGCACCGGCTTGCGGGTCTGGGCGGCCTTTTCCAGGAAGGGAAGCAGGTCCTGAGCGCTGCTGATCTTCTTCTCATGGATGAGGATGATGGGGTCATCGAGGATGGCCTCCATGCGCTCTTGGTCGGTGACGAAGTAGGGGGAGATGTAGCCGCGGTCGAACTGCATGCCTTCGACGATTTCAACGGTCGTCTCGCGGCCCTTGCTCTCTTCGACGGTGATGACGCCGTCCTTGCCAACCTTGTCCATGGCATCGCTCACCTGCTCGCCAATCTCCGCGTCGTTTCCGGCGATGGTGGCGACAAAAGCGACCTGCTCCTTATCCTTAACGGGCTGGGCGGTCTCCTTGATGAAGGCCATGACGGCTTCGACAGCCTTGGTAATGCCTCGGTTGACGGCGATGGGGTTGCCGCCGGCGGCGACGTAGCGCAGTCCTTCGTTCACGATGGCCTGGGCGAGCACGGTGGCCGTGGTGGTTCCGTCTCCGGCAACGTCGTTGGTCTTGCTGGCCACCTCTTTGCAGAGCTGGGCGCCCATGTTCTCATAGGGGTCGGCGAGCTCGACTTCCTTGGCGACGGTGACGCCGTCCTTGGTGATGGTGGGGCTGCCCCACTTCTTGTCGAGGACGACGTTGCGTCCCTTGGGGCCAAGGGTCACCTTGACAGCGTTGGCGACTTTGTTCACGCCTCGCTCAAGAGCGCGGCGGGCGATTTCATCGTAGATGAGGGTTTTTGGGGGCATTTTTCTAGACTTTGGTCTTTAGTCGGTGGTCGATGAATTTGTGAGGCGAGCCGCGAGGCTCTGCAGCATGCGGCTCACTATTTGAATCTCGGCCTGAATGTCGCGGACCTGGTCTGCCTGCAAAAAGCCCAGGTCAAGTGTGAGTTCTACAAGGGTCTCAAGCTCGCAGGCGGAGCCTAAGGCGATGCGGCAAAAGCGGGCCATGTCGCGGTCAGAACGTCGGCCAGTGCCTTCGGCAATGTTGGCGGGAATCGAAACGGCAGACCTGCGGATCTGCGACTTGAGGCCGAACCCTTCACTCTGCGGAAGCTGGTTCGTGACTTCGTAGGCGCTCTTCGCCAGAGCCATTCCCCTTTGCCAGACCTCAAGATTTCGAAAACTCGCCATAGACTATCGACTAACGACCATCGACCGGCTGACCAAAGGTCAGCCCAACACCGCGTAGATCTGATCTTCGTCCAGGATCGTGTATTCCTGGCCTTCGACCGTCACTTCGGTGCCGCCGTACTTGCTGAAGAGCACATGGTCGCCGACTTTCACCGTGAGGGGGTGGCGGTCGCCGTTGTCCAGGGCTTTGCCGTCTCCCACGGCAATCACCTTGCCTTCGGTCGGCTTCTTCTTGGCCGAATCGGGCAGGATGATGCCGGAAGCAGTCTTCTCCTCGGCCTCCATCACCTGCACCACGACTTTGTCTCCCAGGGGACGAATGTTCGCCATTTGGTTTGATCTCCGTTTCAGTGAGCGGCCCGAAGTTTGGCACTCTGGGCCCTCGACTGCCAGCAATGATGGCGCGAGACTGCCGAAAGAGGCAACCGAAAGGCCCTGAATTGGGGCCAGAGGACCGCTGGAATAGGAGGGGAGGCCCACGGCGGGGCATGGGATAAAATGCTGGGCATGCGCTGGGTTTTGCTTGCGGCGGCGGCGGGGGCTTCGGGATGCTCGCTGGTGAACGATTTTGACGCGGCGCTTGCCGGCGACTATACGGGCACTTACCAGGTTCTCCAGGGCTCGTCGCAGGAGTCTGCGGGCACGCTTTCGCTGGTTATCACCCCCACGGGCCGCTGCACAGGCGTCATGGCCCGCACCGACCGCTCCCAGCCCAGCGTCACATTGGAGGACTGCGCCGTGCGCGACACCAACAGCCTCCAGTTCGGCTTTCGCTATGTCGACACCAGCCGCCGCCAAGTCACGGGGCCAGTCGGAATGTTTGGCTCAATCTTGGAGCCGGTCGAGGACTTCATCTCGGTGAGCTTCAGCGGAGGGAGCGGCGGAACAATGCGCTTTAGCCTGCTCCGCCGCTAAGCCAGAAAGACCGCTTCAGCGATCTCTGCCACCGCTTCGCTTTTGCCCATCGTGTAGTAGTGCAGGCAGGGCGCGCCGCCCTCCACCAGCTCGCGGGACTGCTGGATGCACCAGTCGATGCCCACCTGCCGAGCCTGGGCAGGGCCCGCGGCTTCGATGGCGTCGGCCAGCTCGCAGGGAATCTGAATGCCAAATGCCGCCGGCAGAAGCGAGACCTGGCGGGGGCCGGTGATGGGCTTGAGGCCGGGGATGATGGGTGCGGTGATTCCCGCCGCGCGGCATCGGTCAACGAAGTCGAAGTACGTCTTGTTGTCGAAGAACATCTGGGTGACGATGAACCCGGCGCCAGCGTCCACCTTTTCTTTCAGGCGCCGCAGGTCGGCCTCCATGTTTGGCGCCTCCAGATGCTTCTCGGGGTAGCCGGCCACGCCGATGCAGAATTCGGCGGGGTCTCCCTCTTCGCTCAGATAGCGGCCCTCGCCCATGGCGGACGCCTGCTCCACGAGTCCCTGGGCGTAGGCATGGCCGCCTTCGATGGGCCGAAACCGCTTTTCGCCATGCACGGGGTCGCCGCGCAGGGCCATCACGTTTTCAATGCCCAAAAAGCTGTACTGAATCAGGTCGTTCTCCAGCTCCTCGCGGGTGGCGCCGCTGCAGATGAGGTGGGGGACGGTGTCCACCCGGTAGCGGTGCTGGATGGCGGCGCAAACGCCCAGCGTGCCGGGCCTTCGCTGGACGGCGACGCGCTTCACCAGCCCTTGGCCCGCGTCTTGGAACTGCACATCCATGGCGTGGGCGGTCACGTCGATGAAGGCGGGCTTGAATGGCAGCAGAGCCTCCACGGCCTCAAAGATGCTGTCGATGCGCTCGCCCTTTTTGGGGGGAAGGACTTCAAAGGAAAACAGCGGCCCCGTGGCTCGCTCCAGATGCTCCAAGACCTTCATGCCTGCTCCGGATTGTAGGCCAGATAGAGCTGCATCCACCGTTCGGTCTCGGCCAGCGGCTCGGCGCGGCGGGCGGCGTAGTCGGCGGCCTG
>JBGSIR010000205.1:0-6888 GCA_041742415.1 Fimbriimonadaceae bacterium
GCAGGCCTCGATGCAGGCCGCCAGCTCGGAGGCGTCGGACTTCAAAAACTTCAGGCGCGCCGGAGTGCCGCGAAAAAGCTCCTCCACGCGCACCGTGGTGCCCTTGGGGCCCGATTCCGCCGCCAAATCGCCCGTGCGCCCTTCGACGCACTCCAAGGCCATGCGCAGCCCCTCGGACTGCCCAGAGCTGATGCGCAGGCGAGCCACCGAAGCGATGGAAGGCAGCGCCTCGCCGCGGAAGCCAAAGGTGTCGACGGCCAAAATGTCGCTGGCCCGGGCGATTTTGGAGGTGGCGTGGCGCTCCAGCGAGGCCGGGATCTCTTCGGGAAGCATGCAGCAGCCGTTGTCGGAGACCTCGATAAGCCCGCGCCCGGCGCTCTCCAGGCGGACCTCAATCACGGTGGCGCCGGCGTCGAGGGCGTTTTCAACCAGCTCCTTCAGCGCCGAGGCCGGTCGCTCCACGACTTCACCCGCCGCGATCTGGTTTACGGTGTGCGGGTCGAGCCGCCGAATGCGGCCTGCCCCTTCTGCCTGCGCCGCCATACCCTCTATTATGGCAATTTTGCCCGACCCCGCACTTCTTCCGGGAAGGCTTTCCCCCCGGGCGCCGAGAATCATGCCGGGACCAGTCTGCCTTTGGGCAGCCAAGGCCCTGCGGATGCCGCCATGTTTGCCTTCATCGGAGTTGTTGTCGCCCTTGCGTGCACCCTGCTGGGATACACCATGCACGGGGGCAGCATTGCGATCCTGATTCAGCCCACGGAGTTCATCATCATCTATGGGGGAGCCTTCGGCATCTATCTGGGCTCCAATGGCATCACCGGCGTTCAGGCGGGCATCAAGGCCACACTGGGCCTTCTCAAGGCGGCTCCGGGCAAGCCCGCCTATATGGACATGCTCAAGATGATGTATCAGCTCTTCAGCGTGGCCCGCAAAGAGGGCCTGCTGGGGCTGGAAAAGCACATTGAGACGCCGGAATCGAGCGACATCCTCTCCAAATATCCCAGCTTCATGGGCAACCACCACGCGGTGCACTTCTTCTGCGACACGCTCAAGGTCATCCTCACCGGAGCGGTGGGGCCCCACGACCTCAGCGATATGATGGAGCTGGACCTGGAGACCGCCCACCACGAAGAGATGCGCCCCGTGCATGGCATCACGAACGTCGCCGACGCCATGCCGGCCGTCGGAATCGTTGCGGCGGTCCTCGGCATCGTCATCACGATGGGCAAAATTGGCGGCGAGCCCGCTGTCATCGGCATGAGCGTCGCCGTCGCCCTCGTCGGAACCTTCCTGGGCATTCTCACCGGCTACGTCATCCTCGCCCCCATCGCCAAAGCCATGGAGGCAAAGGTGGAGGCCGAGGGGCAGTACATGCACTGCATGCGCCACGCCCTCTTCAGCTTTGCCCGCGGCGAATCGCCCATCACCTGCGTCGAATTTGCCCGACGCCAGATCGACCCCTCTCTGCGCCCCGGCTTTGCCGAGCTTGAAGAAGAGGTTAAGAAGGCCGCCTAAGGCGGAGGAATGCCATGGCAGATCAGCCCGTCATTATCATCAAGAAGATCAAGAAAGGCGGCCACGGCCACCATGGCGGGGCTTGGAAAGTGGCCTTTGCCGACTTTATGGTGGCCATGATGGCCTTCTTTCTGGTCATGTGGATCGTCGGCATGTCGGGCGAAGACCGCGCCGTGATTCAGGCCTATTTCAACGACCCCGTCGGCTTTGCCGCCAACCCGCCCAAGCACCGCATCAGCCTGATTCAGCACGGCGTGCACGAGCGCGCCAAAACCTTGGGCGAATCCGCCCAGCGCAGCCTGCAGAACCTGGACGAAGTGGAGCGAACTGGCGAGGAGATTGAGGCCGTGGTGAAAAAAGACCCCAAGCTGAACGAGATGATGATGAAGGGCTCACTGGAAATGCGCATCACCTCGGAGGGCCTGGTCATCGAGTTTGTCGAGAGCGAGATGAACGGCGAGGTCTTTTTTGAGCTGGGCAGCGCGGAGATCCGCGCCGGAGCTGAGCAGGTCATCGGCAAGGTGGCTAATCTGCTGTCTGACAGCGGGCACAAAGTGAAGTTTCAGGGCCACACCGACAGCCGGCCAATGAGCGGGCCGCTGGACAACTGGACCCTTTCCGCCGCCCGCGCCAACGCTGTGCGGCGAGCGATGCTGACGGCGGGACTGCCCGAGCGGCAGGTTCTGGCGGTGGATGGCTTTGCCGACCGCAAGCTGCGCCGGCCCAACGAGCCCAACCACTTTTCCAATCGCCGGGTTTCGGTGCTGCTGCCCTTTGCGATGGAGGCGGAATCCATCGAGGGCCTGCCCGTGGATGGATTTGGCGAAGGCAGGGAGTCGCACTTCCGCATGCCTCTCTCCGAGGCCGCATCGACTCCCCCGCCGGTCAATCTGCTGACGCAGCCTTCGAACTAACTGGCGCGGAGCTGGCCGAGCTTGACGCCGTTCTGCTGGGCGTGATCCTTGGCCAGATTGTTCACAATCCAGCTCCGAGAGCGGTCCTGCTTGGCAGCCAGGGAGTCGAGATATTCGATGACCTCAGGGTCCAGAGCCACTCCGGACACCTTTTTCTTTTGCTTTTCGCTGACTTGAGACATTCTCGCATCCAGAAGAGGCGGTGGGCAGCGCCTTGAAGGGGTTGACCCTTCGGGTGAGCCGCTGACAGCGGCCTCTTCTGGCTTTCAGGACGAAGCAGCGGCAGATATGGCCGCTGGCCCCTCGCTAAAAAGCGACAGAAACGCCCCAATAGGCATATTTGTTGGCCACGACGCCGATGTTGATGAAGGCATAACCCTTCTCAGCATCGCGCCCCCAGCCACTGGCCACTCGGGTGAAGAGCGGCGTGGAGAAGCGCAGGCCGTAGTTCAGGTTGAAGGAGTCGTGCTCGATGTAGGCGGCGGTGCGGTCGTTGAGAGCCGCCGAGACGCTGCCAAACATCGGGCCAAATCGCTTCGTGCCGATGCCCAGCGATCCGTGGACGCCGGGACGAAATTCGGTGCTGGCCACGGCATACCAGCTCGTGCTGGAGTCGTTGTCGCCAGGCAGATTCTCGCCCGATGAGCCGCCATTGCCCCAGTAATCCTGCACTCCGACCGCGAACTTGACCGAGCCGTTGGTGCGGGGGGTGAACTGGGCGCTGCCGACGTTGTCAAACTGATCGCTCAGGATCATCCAAGATCCGGTCAAGTTTCCAAATCGACCGATCGGGATGGCTCCCATCACGCCTGCCGTCCCATTGCCAGCGATTTGGTCGCCGCCGCTGGAATCCGGCGAGGCGAAGCTCAGGTTGCGACTGAGGGCGTCGAACATGACCGCAAAGCGCAGTGGAGCGAGGCCATAGGCCACTGGCGTGGAGTGGGTGACAGCGCCAAAGGGCGAGATCCGGCCATCCGGAAGCAGTGAGGCGCCGGTTCCCGGCAATACGCCCTGAGAGCGAAACTGGGGAAAGCGGTCTTCTCCCACAATGCCCGATTGGGCGCTTGCGGCATATCCCACCCCCAACGCCGCCATAAGGAATGCTCCGCGAAGCCCTGCCATCACCTGACCATTATAGCCAGGCGATGGCAGCGTAAATCCGCCCTTAGTTAAAGAGCGAACGAAGGATGCCGATGGTGATGCCCGCAGAGGTGATGGCGTTCACCACCTGGCCGATCTCGCCGCCCGCCTCTTTGAAGCGGATGACCTGCACCTTGGTGGGCACCAGGATGTAGTCGCCCAGCTCAACCCGGAGGCCGCGGCGGAAGCGATCGACCTGTCCGTTGGCGCGGATGATCATCACGGCGTCGGTGTCGGCATCAGCAGTGAGCCCGCCGGCGCGGTCGACGTACTGCTCCACGCTGAGGCCTGGCTCGAACAGCAGGGCCTGCGGCGCAAAGACGGCGCCCGCCACCACCACGTTTATCGGCTTCTTGGGGATATAGATGACGTCGCCATCCACCAGGCTGATGTCCTCGCGGCTGCCCGGGCGGCTCCAAGCGCGGTCGAGGCGCACATTGAGGTTGCCATTGATGGGCTGAAGCTCGCCAGGGATGAACGGACGAGCACGCTGCACACCCTTGTCACCGGCCGTTGCCAAGCCCTCGGCCACACCTTCTGCAGGGGGCTCAGAGCCTCCCGCTGCTCCAGTGGCTCCCAGACCAGGGATGACCGCCGGAAGCTGCGTCACACTGCCGCCAAGCCCAATGCGCAGGCGGTCGAGCTCAAGCAGAGCCTCGGCCTTTCGATACTCAGTCTCGTTGAGCTTTTGGAGCAGCTCAATGATGCCGGGCGAGATGGAGCGCTGGTTGGGCTGCATCAGCAGATCGGCCTTGCGAACGAACTGAGCGCCCAGCAGGAATGCGTCCGGCTCCGGTCCGCCCGCGCGCTTCAGGATATCACTGAACGGAATGCTGCGGTCGGAGATGAGGAAGACGCCCGGCTCGGCGACGGCGCCCGTAATGGTGATCATCATGGGCTTCGCGAGAATGTCGCTGCGCCGCGACAGGCTGACCAGGGCCCCCGGAGAAATCTGGACATCCGGGATGCGCCAGGCTCCCTGCCCCCCTTCGATGCGGAGCCGCTGGATGGGGGCGCCCACCTGCATGTTGGCTTCGCCAATCTCCACGTTGCCGGAAAAGTCCGGCTCAATGCCGCCCGCCAGGGCGATAAGGTCGGCGAGGGTGAGGTTGCTGGAGGCCGCATAGACGCCGCTGCGCTGCACCGCTCCGCTGATGCTCACGGTTTTGTCAGGCAGCACCTGAGCCTCGGAGAGGGTGTAGATGTTGAGCTTGTCTTTGTCCTGGAGCGGCAGGTCGGCCGATGAGTCACCGGCGAGGGCGGCCGCAAGGTCGATCACGACGAGCGGGCCAAGCAGGCCATTGGGCAGAGTGCGCTGCAGGAAGGCCTTCTCAACATAGGCATTCGGCTGAAGTCCGCCGGCCTGCTCGATGAGCGAGCGGACGGTGAGGTTGTCGCCGCGCCGATAGGGGCCAGGGCGCTGCACGGCGCCGACGATTTCAACGGCTTCATTGGTCCGCACCTGGGCTTCGCCTTCGGCAAAGACGCGAAGCCGGTCGCGGTCCATCAGCACCACGTTGGCCGCAGGGCTTCCTGCCAGCGCCTGCCGCAGGTCAATGCGCACCAGGGGGCCGGGCGTGCCGTCGGGGTTCTCGCGCTGCAGGAAGGCATATTCCAGGAAGGTGTCAACCACTGGTCCGCCAGCGGCGGCGATGAGGTCGGAGACCTTCATGCCGTCAAAGCGAAGCTGCGTTCCGGGCCGCTGCACGGCGCCGGAGATCTCAACGCGCCTCTCCGACTGGAAGACGGCCTCGGCCACGGTGAAGACCTGAAGGGTGTCGTTGTCGGCCAGGAGCAGGTTGTGCTCAGGATTGCCCGCCAGTGCGTCGCGCAGGTTCACTCGGAAGATGGGACCGGGCGATCCATCGGCGTTGCGGCGCTTCAGGAAGGCCAGCTCAAGGTAGGCGTCCACGTTGAGGCCGCCGGCGCGAATCAAGATGTCGGCCACCCTTTGCCCTTCGGCTCGACCGTAGCGGGCCGGGCTCTGCACGGCGCCTTCCACGGTGACGAACTTGTCGCGCAGCCAGGTGAAGGTGTCCACCTTGTAAATCACGACCTGGTCATTGGGCTCAAGAAGAACGTTCTGCGTGGGGTCTCCGCCGATGGCGGCAGGAAGGTTTACTCGGATGAGCGAGCGAGACTTGTCTGGCAGAAGCCGGAAGATGTCCATGCGGTCAGAGGCTTCTGGCAGCAGGCCTCTTGCGCTGGAGATGAGGTCAGAAACCCGCATTCCCGCGCGCACCGGATACTGTCCCGGCTGATCGACGGGACCTTCGATGGAGACGGCATTTGCAAGCTCCGAGCGCAGGCTTCGGACTTCGACGACGTCACCGTCATAAAGCTCGGTGCGGCCCGCCTGGGCATTGAGAGCATCGACTTCAACCACGCGGCGCTCGATGCCCGGCTGAACCGAGGTAACGAGCACGGACTGAGAGACGCCGGTGGGCTTGATTCCCGAAGCGAAGCGAAGCAGGTCGCTCACGCTCTCGCCAGGCAGCAGCTCATAGATGGCAGGGTTGTTGACCTCTCCGCGCACCTCCACTCGGCTGAGAACGGGCGGGATGAAGATGGTGTCGCCCGGGAGGATCGTGGCGTCATCGAGCGCCGTTCCGTCCACCAGGAAGCGGTAGAAGTCGAGAGTGCGGGTTTCGCCGCTGGCTCGGCGGAGCTGAATCTTGCGCAGCGATCCTTGGTTCGTCGGGCCGCCGGTGTAATAGACCACGTTGTAGACGGTGGTGGTGGCGCTCACCTGATAGGTGCCGGGCGCATAGGACTGGCCGACAACGTTCACCGAAACCTTGCGGAGCTCGCCGAGCGAGACCAAAACGCTGGGATTGCGGAGAACGGCCGCCACGCGCTGGCGGATCTGGGATTCGAACTGGGCCAGAGTCTGGCCGCGCACCACATAGCGGGCGCCGCTGATGGGCACCTGGATGCCGCCGCGGTCGTCGACAACAAGACTGAAGGTTTCAGGAGCGCGGGTCGGGCTGCTCACGGTGATGTCCAGCCGGTCGCCGGGGCCAAGGACATAAGTGTCCGGGACATTCAGGGCCGATTCTGGAATGAACGCTTGGGGCCGAGGGCCTTCGGTGGGCGGCTCTTCTCCCGTGACGACCGGCTTGGCCGCATTCTGCAGGGACAGGCGATAGGCGTCGATCGCCTGGCGCTGAATCGCAAAGTAATCGTAGCCAAATCGGTTCGGCCCGATCTCTTCTGGCTTGTCTGCGGTGGCCGGAGCCTGGGCCGGAGCTTCAACCGGCGGGGCCACGACGGGCGGAGCTTCGCCGCCGGTTGCCTGTCCGCCAGTGGTTTGGCC
>JBGSIR010000206.1:0-2411 GCA_041742415.1 Fimbriimonadaceae bacterium
CCCGTCATCCCGACCAAGCCGAGCCTGCCGAAGTCGTTGTGGTCTGCCCCGGAACCGCCCCGGCGCTTGAGCTGGCGCTGCGCATCGCCGAGCCCGACCCGCGCATTCTCCTCTTCGCCCCTCTCCCGCCCGGACAGCCGTTTTCCATCGATCTGGACCATTGGTATATGCAGGATTTGAGCCTGATCTGCAGCTATTCCTGCGGTCCCGAGGACACCCGGGCTGCCGCCCAGGCCCTTCGCGACGGCTGCTTTTCCGCCGAGGATGTGGTCAGCGAGTTCATCGGCCTCGACGAGCTGCCGGAGGCCTACGGCAGAATGAAGCGCGGAGAGACGTTGAAGGCCATGGTGGAGTTCTGATGATTCGCAGATGGCGCGAGGGCGGCTGGGAGGATGTGCCGCAGGAAATGTACAAGGATGAGCCGGGAATCTGGATGAAAGTCTCCCGCGAGATTCTTTTCGAAAGCGAGGGCGCCCGATTCCAGAGCCGATGCTTCCGCATCGAGCCCGGCGGCTTCACGAGCTTCGAAAAGCACGGCCACGAGCACTTTGTCATGGTGATCTCCGGCCAAGGCGAGGTGTTTTTGCACGGCCAGTGGAGCCCGATTGGCGAAAGGGATGTGGTGGCAGTGGGGCCGTGGGAGCCGCACCAGTTCCGCGCCGGCCCCGAGCAGGGCATGGACATTCTCTGCGTTGTGAACTCTGAGCGCGACCGTCCGGTCCTGCTGCAACACTTTGCAGCCGCTGATGCGTCAAACCAAGCAGCAGAGTGAAGCAGACGATTGCAGCCTGGGCCGCATGGATGGCTTGTTCAGCGGCCTACGCGTGCCTGCTGGATGACCCCGTCTCGCAGGGCACCTTTGTCGACGCCGACCACAAAAAGGCGATTGAGGCCGACATCAAGCTGGGCCGGAGCTATGCCGACGAAATTTCGGAGCAGTTCAAGCGCACCGAAAAGCCGGGCTACCAAGAGCGGGTGGGCCGCATCGGGGCCGAGCTGGCGGCCATTGCCAACAGCACCCAGGTCGAAGTGAGCTGGGGCGACTCGCGGCTCAACGTCTTTCCCTACGAATTCCGCGTGGTGCAGGGCGAAGACGTCAACGCATTTTCGCTGCCGGGCGGGGTCATTTTCGTCAACGAAGGCCTGATTGACTTCGCGGAGTCGGACGACGAGCTGGCCGGCGTTTTGGCGCACGAAATCGCCCACGCCTCCTTCCGGCACATCGCCCAGATGCGCCGCGAATCGCGCACCACCGACGCCATCCAGATTCCGCTGATCCTCGCCGCCATCCTCACCCAGAGCCAGGAGGCGATGGCTGCGGCCACGGCGGGCCAGCTCATCGGGCAGTCATTCCAGAGCGGCTGGAGCCTTTCGGCTGAAACCTCCGCCGACCTCGGCGGCATGCAGTACGTTCGCCAGTCCCGCTGGAGCCCCTTGGGGATGCTCACTTTCATGGAGCGGCTGGCCTATAAGGAGCGAAGCCGCCCGCAGATTGATTGGGGCATCTACAGCACCCACCCGCCTTCGGTTCAGCGCGCCGCCCGAATTTTGGATGTGCTCAAGGAGCAGGGCGTTCCGGTGCGGCGCAGCCAAGTCACCCGCGCCATGTCCGCCGAAAGCCGTCCTTCCGACGGTGGCGGCATCGCCGTCTGGTTTGGGGAGCGCATCATCCACACTTTTCGCGGCGGAGAGGCCATCGAGCGCGCCGACGCCGCCGCCGATCGCCTGAACGACTTCTTTGACACGGAGCCCGGTCTTTTCGATATTGCGATGGACGGCGATGTGGTGCTTGGCTCGGGCGTGCCGCTCTTCCGGGTGCGGGATGAAGACGCCTTCAACGATCTCAGCTCGGCCGACGCTCTCACCGGCGCTTATAAGCGCATGAGAAGCGCGGCTTATGAGCTGCAGTTCAAGCTGTGGCCCGCCGCCGAGCTTCTGCGTTACCGAGGCGGATAAGCATCCGCTCGGCGGCCTCAAACACTCGCTGCGCGGCCTCGGGGCCATAGAACCCCAGCGCCGCCTCATAGCCGCCTTTGGCCATGTCGTCGGCTTCGAGGATGTATCCCATCCACCCGTTGACATGGCTGGCCACCAGCACCGAGCCCAGCCCCAATTCGCGGCCCCGCGCGGCGATGCGGCGGCCCAGATGAGAGCTTGGCTCGCCGGGGATGCCGACGAGGGTCAAGCCGCCGAGCCGCAGCCCTGTCACCTCGGCCTTCTCGGGCGCAAATCGGCTCACCAAAAGCTGGCCCAGCGCGGAAGGTGCGCCGAATTCTTGCGCGAAGGAGGGCGCCGCCGTGCGGGGGCCAAGCGCAATCGGTTCGGATTCAAAGCAAAAGCTGGGCTCGCCCAGGCTGCGGCCCTGTCCGCTGGCGGCCTCCAGCGCATCCGCCATCGCCTCCGGGCTCTCG
>JBGSIR010000207.1:0-1926 GCA_041742415.1 Fimbriimonadaceae bacterium
GGGCAACGAGATCGCCCCGTTCCTTCTCGTCCTATGCGTCTGGGGACTCTGCCTCATCTATGTCGGCATGATCAATGAGCCTGGCCTCGGCGACGCCTTCCCGCCCCTGTCTGAGCTCTCCTTCGGCCGCATCTTGGCCGCCCTGGTGGCGGGCATTACGATGGGGCTTTGGTTCAACGTGGGTGGCGCCGGCGGAGCCTTCCGCGCCTCGGCCCGCGACGGCGTGGGCGGACCGAATGGGCTGCTCATCGGCTCGGTGATTGGCCTCTTCTTCTTCTGGCCGGTCATGATCCTTTGGCTCCTCTTCTCGGCGGTCAAACGGATTTGGGATAAGGGCCAGATCAAGTTCGGCGTCGGCGTCATCATTCTCACCGCGCTCTTTGCCGTGGCGGGGCTCATGCGCAGCCCGGAATTGGGCATCCAAATGGCGCTCTATGCGGGCGGGCCGATTCTCTTTGGCGGAATCATCACTTGGGCCACCACCGAGCCGCTTCGATCCCGCTCGGGACGCCGCTCGGCTCGGTAGACTCCCGCCCGCCGATGGCCAAGCGATACAGCATCACCACGCCGATTTATTACGTGAACTCGGCGCCGCACATCGGAACGGCTCTCACCACCCTGGCCGCCGACATCTGCAAGCGCCATCGCGAGATGCAGGGCGAGCAGGCTTGGTTCCTGACGGGCACCGACGAGAACGGCACCAAAGTGATGGAGGCCGCCCAAGCTCAGGGCCGCGAGCCGATGGAGTTTGTCTCCGAAATCTCCGACCGCTTCGTGAAGATCTGGCGCGAGATGGGCCTGGAATACGACGACTTTATCCGCACCACCGAGCCCCGCCACTTCGAGGCCGTCGCCCGGTTCTTCGAGATCCTTCGCGAGAAGGGCCACATCTACCGCGACACCTACAGCGGCTGGTACGACGTAGGCAGCGAGACTTGGTACACCGACAAGGAGCTTGTCGACGGCAAATCGCCGGACGGCAACGAGGTGCGATGGGTGGAGGAGGACAACTGGTTCTTCCGGCTCACCGCCTTTGCCGAGCCCCTGCTGGCCCACATCGACGAGCATCCCGAATTCATTGTCCCCGCCGCCCGCCGCAACGAAGTGGTGAGCTTTATCAAGGGCGGCCTGCGCGATGTCTGCATCAGCCGCGTGAACCCCGGCTGGGGCGTGCCCGTGCCCGGCGACCCCGACCGCGTGGTCTATGTCTGGTTCGATGCGCTCATCAACTATGTTGCCGCCACCGGCTGGCCCAACAGCCCGGGCTGGGAGGATCTGTGGCCCGCCGACGTGCAGTGGATGGGCAAGGACATTCTCACCCGCTTCCACGCCACCCTCTGGCCGGCCATGCTCCTCGGCGTCGGCCTGCCGCTGCCCAAGCACCTCGTCGGCCACGGCTGGCTGCTGATGCAGGGCGGCAAAATGAGCAAATCCAAGGGCAACGTTGTGGCCCCCCAGGAGCTGGCGGAGCAGTGCGCCGAGCGGTCGGGCATTCCCCTGCCGATGGCCGTCGACGCCGTGCGGCACTACATGGCCGCCGTGATGCCTTACGAAAGCGACGCCGTCTTCACCCCCGAAGGCTTCGACGCCAAGTGGAACAGCGACCTGGCCAACGACATCGGCGGCGTCTTCAACCGCCTGCTCAGCATCTCCAAGCGCTTTGGCGGCGGCGTCATCACCTCTGCCGAGCCCGAGCCGGAGCTGGTCGAGGGCATTGAGCGATGCCGCGCGGCCTATGACCAGGCCATGGAGGACCTTCGCATCGACCGGGCCGTGGCCTCCGCCCTGGACCTCGCCAAGTTCCTGCACCGCTATGTGGATGGCCGCGCCCCCTGGGCCATGGCCAAGGCCGAAGACCCCGCCCTGCCCGCTGTTCTGCGCGGCCTGGTGCTGGGCCTGCGCAGCATGGAGGCGCTGATCCGCCCC
>JBGSIR010000208.1:0-1636 GCA_041742415.1 Fimbriimonadaceae bacterium
CGCTGAGGGCGGCGATGGCCTGCTCGGGGCTTTGGTCGGCGCGCGCAATGGCGGTGAGCAGCTCCAGCATCATCTGCCGCGTTCCGGCCAGCGCTTGGCCGTAGTTTTGGGCGATGGAGATGCAGGCGGGGGGCGGGGGCACGCTCTGAAAGAAGGCTTGGAGCTGATCCCATTCCTGCTGCTTGGCCGAGATGGAGTTGGCGACATCCTGGGTGGGGGTCTGCACGGGGGCCTGGTCGTCTCCGCCGAGGATCTCGCCGAGCATCTTCTCGGCCCCGCCGAGGCTCATTTTGGCAAGCGCCGCCGAAACTGCGCCGATTTGGCTGTGAGAAATTCGGTTTCGCTCGGCTTCGGTGCGCTCCAGGTGCTGCAGCCAGGCCAGGATGTCGGCGGGCATGCGCTTGGCCTCTTGGGGCGTGATGGGGGCGGCCGGGGCGCCGGAGATTTGGGTGGTGGGCGCCACGGGCGAATTCACCTGCGGCGTGATGGGGTCGGGGCGGTCGCCCTGCTGAGAAAGGGCCGATGCGGGCCGCTGGCCGCCCAGCCCGAGAATGCCCGAGCCCAGGCCAAAGGCGATGAGGCCGACCAGCGCAAGCGCACCGCCAATGAGCCACCAAAGCGTGGCTTTGGACTTTTTGCCGTAAGGGTCTCCGCTCTGCATCTCGGCTCTCCGCCCTTTAGGATACGACAACCGGACCCGGCCCGTCCAGTTTCGGCATTTGGGTGCGCCGAACTGCGGGGAAGCACAGGCCAAAAATGCCGGCGGCGGCCATGCCCACCCCCATCGCCACAAATGTGAAGACGAGCCCAAAGCTGTCCAAAGCCACGCCTGTGAGAACAAGGCCGATGGGCTTGACCGCCTCCTGGCTCATGGTCCAGGCGGAATTCACCCGCCCGCGCACATTGTCGGCAAAGGCGAGCTGGATGTAGGAAGTGAGCGGCACGATGAGGAACGGAAAGGCCAGTCCGGCGCCGATGTTGGCGATGACAAACACCCAGTAGTCGCGGGCGAAGCCCATCCAGGCCACGGTGGCGCCGATCACGATCGTGCCCAGCATGAACGCCAGGCCAGGCCGGTCGATGCGGATGCGGCCCACGAAAAGCCCGACTACGGCCGCGGTGAGGGCAAAGGCCACCTCAATGCCCGCCAGGCTCTGGAAGGTGCCCGCAAACCACTCACGATTCACCCGCAGATAGGCGACGAAGAAGCCGCTGATGCAGATGCTGATGAGAACGTTGGCCCAAAGCGCGGGCGTCACCAGCCGGTCTCGGCTCACCGCGCGCAGGCCGTCGGCCACGTCGCCCCAGAACGATCGGGGCTGGGGCTCCTCCAGAGGCTTGAGCTGAGGCAGCCGGGCGATGACCAGCGCAGAGACAGCGAAGGTGGCCGCATTGATGAGGCAGGCGCTGGCAAAGAAGGCCTGCGGGAGCAGATTCTCCAGCACACTCAGACCAACCGCGCTGATCGTGAGGCCGGCCATATAGGCGACCTGTCCGGTGGTGAGAAAGAGGCCATTGGCCTGAGCCACCTCGCTGGGCTCCACCAGGCGGGGAATCGCGGCCAAACGGGCGGGAAGAAAGAAGGCGTTTGCCGCTCCCACGCCAAATCCGGCGACTGCCAGCAGCGGCCAGGGCG
>JBGSIR010000209.1:0-5996 GCA_041742415.1 Fimbriimonadaceae bacterium
CATGAATTCGGCTCTGGACGACCGCTTCCGGCTCTCGGCAGAGAAGGCGCGGGAGCTGGCCCGCGAGTTCGGCACGCCGCTCTATGTCATCGGTGAAGAGGCCCTGCGGAGCCGGGTTCGGCGCTATCGAGCCGCCTTCGAGGCCGCCGCCCCGGGCAGTGAGATCACCTTTGCCAGCAAGGCCAACTCCACCCTCGCGGTGCTGAAAATCGCCTATGCCGAAGGCTGCCTCATCGACTGCGCCAGCGAGGGCGAGATGAGGGCCGCGCTGGCCGCCGGGGTTCCCGCCGCCAAGATGCACCTGCACGGCAACAACAAGCTGGTGAGCGAGCTGGAGTTTGCCATCGAGATTGGCATCGGCCAGATCGTGCTGGACAACTTTGAGGAGATTGAGCTTTTGGCCGGCCTGCCTGGCGCCAAGCCGCGCTGCATGATCCGCCTGGCGCCGGGCGTGGACCCCAAGACCAACGCCAAGATCAGCACGGGTCAGGCTGATACCAAGTTCGGATTCAACATCGTGGACGGCTCGGGCGAGCGTGCGCTTCTGCGGGCGCTGGAGCTTGGCTTGGAAGTCGACGGCTTCCACTGCCACGTCGGAAGCCAGCTTCTGGACCCTGAAGCGCAGGTGAGCGGCGGTCAGCTCCTCGCCGATTTCGCGGCCCAAATGAAGGCCCGGCACGGCTTTGAGACCCAGGTTTTGAACGTAGGAGGCGGAATGGGCATTCGCTACACCGAGGACGACCAGCCCATGGCGCCTGAGGACTACTGCCGGATGATCTGCGAAGGCATCGGCTCGGCTTTGGAGGGCAGCGGCTTGAGCCCGAAGCTGGTGCAGGAGCCCGGGCGCTCGATCATCGGCGAGGCGGGAGTGACTCTTTATGAGGTGGGCGTGGTGAAGACGGTGCCCGCCGCGCAGGGGCCGCGAACCTATGTGAGCGTGGACGGCGGCCTGAGCGATAATCCGCGCCCGGCGCTCTACGGCAGTCCCTATCCGGTGGAGGCGATCAGCGGAGATGGCCGCGAAATGGGCGAGCCGCACGCCATGACCGTGAGCGGCCGGCACTGCGAAACCGACCGACTTTTTATCGACAAAGCGCTGCCCAGCGATCTGAAGAGGGGCGACCTGCTGCAGGTGCTCTGCACCGGCGCCTACAACAGCGCAATGGCGAGCAACTACAACCGATTCCCGCGTCCGGCGGCCGTGCTGGTGCGCGGCGATGGGCGGGCACAAGTGGTGCAGCACCGCGAAAGCTGGGATCAAGTTTTGGCGCGTGAGGCGCTTCCCGAGGGGCTCTCGTGATTGACGATCCTGCACAGTTTCTCGGCCTGATTGTCATCATTTTGCTGGCGCTTTCGATTCACGAATACGCTCACGCCAAGTTTGCCGACATGGCCGGCGACCCCACGCCGCGCATTTTTGGACGGGTGACTTTGAACCCGCTTTCGCATCTCGATCCGATTGGAACGATGATGATTGTGCTTTCCTCCTTGGCTGGTTTTGGCATTGGCTGGGGCAAGCCCGTGCCCATGGATCCCCGACGGATGAACAACCCAAGATGGGATCATTTTGTGGCGGTGGCCGCGGAGCCGCTCAGCAATCTTTTGCAGGCAGTGATCTGGGCCTTTCCGGTTCGGCTGATGGATGGACCGATTGAGCAGTTTGCCTTGATGGGCGTTCTGGTGAACGTCTCTTTGATGCTGTTTAACCTCATCCCGCTTGGCCCTTTGGATGGCCATTGGCTGGTGGGAGCCCTGCTCCCCGAGCCGCAGCGCGCCAAGTGGTATCTGTTCAACCGCCAGGCGGGCGGAATGCTGCTTCTTGGCATTTTGGCGATCGGCTGGTTTACGCCTCTTGACATTATCAGCGGAGTGATTGGCCCCATTGTCATGGCCATTACCCGCGCCTTGATTGGAGCCTGATAGAACTATGAGAATCCTGAGCGGAACCCGCGCCACAAGCGACCGGCTGCACATCGGCAACTATGAAGGAGCGATTCGAAGATGGGTCGAGCTTCAGAACGAAGGCCATGAGGTCTTTTGCATGGTGGCCGATTGGCATGTGCTCACGACGAAGAGCGATGAGCCGCACGAGCTGAGGGCCTGGAGCCGAGAGATTGCCAAGGACATGATTGCCTGCGGCATCGACCCCGCGCAATCACCCATTTTTGTGCAAAGCCATATCAAAGAGCACGCCGAGCTGGCGCTGCTTTTGGGCATGGTGGTGGGCGTGGGCAAGCTGGAGCGCAACCCCACTTATAAGGACATGGTGGCCCAGCTTGGTGAGAACGCCTTTATCAGTTTTGGCCTGCTGGGCTATCCGGTGCTGCAGGCGGCTGACATCCTGCTTTATAAGCCGGACGCCGTGCCCGTTGGCCGCGACCAGGCGCCGCACTTGGAAGTGGCCAATGACCTGGCCGCAGCTTTCAATTCGCGCTTTGGCGAGGTGCTGAAGCCCTTCAAGGCGATGGTGCCCGAGGATGAGAGCCGGGCTAAGCTGCCGGGCTTGGACGCCGATGGCGATGGCCAGCTCCGCAAGATGAGCAAAAGCTACGACAACTGCATCTACATCAACGAGACCCCGGAGCAGACCGCCGAGCGGATTCGCGGGGCCTTCACCACGCCGACCAAACTCCGCAAAACCGACCCCGGCATCCCCGAGGGCTGCGCCGTTTGCCAGTACCTGCGCCTCTATTCGCCCGATTGGGAGCGGCAGTGGGCCGAGGATGTGGCCGGCGAGCGCGGGTGCTTCCAGAGCAAGAAGGAGCTGACCGAGTCGCTGAACGAATTCCTCCGCCCCATGCGCGAGCGCCGGGCGTCCGTCTCGGATGACGACATCGAGGACATCCTGCTCGCCGGTGGCGAGAAGGCGCGGGCGGTGGCGTCCGCAACGATGGAAGAAGTCCGCACGGCCATGCGCCTGGGTTGATTCGCATGATTGCCGAACTCAAGCTCCTTTACGCCAAGCGCGAGCTGCTGTGGGCGATGGTGGAGCGGGAGCTGAGGATACGGTATAAGAATTCCGTCCTCGGCTTCTTCTGGTCGCTTCTGAATCCGCTCGTCACGATGTGCGTGATGTGGGTGGTGTTCAAGTTTCTGCTGGGGAACGCTACGCCGAACTATTCCGCGTATGTGCTCAGCGCCTACATCCCGTTCATGTTCTTCAACATGGCGGTGATGGATTCGGCGCAGTCGGTGCTGGCGGCGCTTCCGGTCATCAAAAAGGTTAGCTTTCCCCGGGAAATCTTGCCCATATCCACCGTACTGGCCAATTTTGTGCACCTGCTGCTGGCGCTGGTGGTGTTCTTCGTCTTCCTGCTCGTGGTGTGGCTTTACACCGATCGGGAGAATTTTCCCTTCACGTGGACGCTGGCGCTGCTGCCGGTTTTGCTGGTTCTCACACTGATGTTCACAATGGGGATGTCCTTCATTGTGTCGGCGCTGAATGTCTTCTATGAGGATGTGAAATATGTCACCAGCGTGGCGCTCTACCTGCTGTTCTTCCTCACACCTGTGATGTATTTCAGCGAGAACGTGCTGCACCGGACGCGGGACATGGGGGCGCTGGGTGAAGCGATCTATATCGGCTACCACTTGAACCCCGTAGCGGTCATTGCCACGAGCTGCAAGCAGGTTCTGCTGAAGCCAGGCCCGGTGGACATCGGCGGCCAACAGATCCCCGCCTCACCCCTGCCGCTTGGCCTGTATCTTTGGACCGCGGCGGTCTGTGTTGTGATTTTCTTTGCCGGCTATGCGCTGTTCAACAGGATGAAGTGGAGGTTTGTGGAGCGGCCATGAACGCCCTTGAGCTCATAGGCTTGAAGAAGTCGTTCCGGCTGCACCACTCGGGCGCGGCGTCGCTCAAAACCGCCTTGCTCTGGTGGAAAAGGCGCCGCGTGGAAGAGCGCGAGGTGCTGCGGGGCTTGAGCCTGACGGTGCGCCAGGGCGAATGCGTGGCGCTGGTGGGCCGAAACGGCGCGGGGAAGAGCACCCTGCTCAGCCTCATCTCGCAGATCTACAAACCGACGCTGGGCGAAATCAAGATCGAAGGGCGCCTCGCGCCGCTGCTGGAGCTGGGCGCCGGGTTCCACCCGGACCTCAGCGGGGAAGAGAACGTGCTCTTCAACGGCATGATTCTGGGCCTCACCCGCAAAGAGATCCGCGCCCGGATGGCCGACATCGTGGCCTTTGCCGAGCTTGAGGAGAGCATTGACGTGCCCGTCCGAACCTATTCCAGCGGCATGCTGGCGAGGCTGGGCTTTGCGGTGGCAGCGCACGTGGATGCCGACATTCTCATTATCGATGAGGTGCTGGCGGTGGGAGATTTTCGGTTCGAAAAGAAGTGCTACGACTACCTGGACCGATTCCGGGCCAAGGGCGGCACGATCCTTTTCGTCAGCCACAACCCCGAGGCCGTGATGCGCGTGGCGGACCGCTGCGTGTGGCTCAAGGATGGCCGGGTGGAGATGGACGGCCCTCCGGCCGAGGTGCTGGCGCGCTATCAGGCGGCAGCGCCGGACCCCGAAGCGGCGCCGTAAGCACGCTCGCAAAGAGCCGCGCCTTTTCCCGGGCGGCACGAGAGCCCGAGAGAGACGCGAGCCCCCAGATCGTGAGCCTCAGCAAGGCTCCCAGGCGATTCAACTTGAGGCACACCAGCGCCGCCAGCCGCCCTCGATGCTTGCGAAAATAGAGCTCCTTGCCCCGGTTGTATCGGGCCACCGCCGCCGCCCGGCCCGCGCCTTCCGAACTGGCGCCGAGCGCGTGCACAAAAGGCGCGTCCTTCACCCAAACGATTCGGCCATGCCGCCGCAGGCGGAGGCAGAGGTCGGTGTCTTCGACATAGAGAAAGTAGTCCTCATTGAACCGCTCTTGGCGCCGAAAAAGCAGGCAGGCGCCCATCACCTGCTCCACGTCGAAGACTTCGCCGGGGCGCTTCATCAGGCGGGGAGTCTGCCAATAGGGGGAGAGCAGCGGGCTCGAAGGAAAGGCCTTTTCCAGCATGGTCTGCTCGCAGAAGACGGCCCACAGAGTCAGCGCCGAGCAGCACGAGTTTTGGGTTCGGCCATCGGGGAATTCCAGCCGGCCGCCGCAGGCCGCGATGCTGGGGTCTTCCATCACCTCCAGCAGGCGGCTGATGGAGCCCGGCAGGGGCCGCGCGTCGCTGTTCAAAAGCAGCACCAGCGGCGCGGAGGCTGCGGCCAAGGCCAAGTTATGGCCGGCGCCAAAGCCCAGATTCTTCTCGGACTCGATGAGGCGAACTTGCGGGTGCCGCTCGCGCACCATCTCCGCCGACCCATCGCGGCTGGCGTTGTCCACCACGATCACCTCGTGCTCCTGCCCCAGCGCCGACAAGGCTTCATCCAGCAGGGCGCGGGTGTTGTAGCTCACGATGGAGATGGTTAAGCGGAGCGCCACGAAGCTCCATGCTACACTGAGGCCAGGCAAGACATGTCTGAAGACATCCTGTTGACGGCTGAAGGAATGGCCAAATTAAAGGCGGAGCTGGCGGAGCTGAAGGGAACAGAGCGCCTGCGCATTGCCGAAGTGATTCGTGAGGCGAAGAGCCACGGAGACCTTCGGGAAAACGCCATGTACAGCGAGGCGAAGCTGAATCAGCGGCGGCTGGAAGCCCGCATCAGCGAGCTGGAGCGGATGCTGCAGTTCGCTAAGGTGGTGCAGGATTCCGACAAAGTGGAGGGCGGCGCACACCTGGGCTCCAAGGTCACCCTGAAGGATTTGGAATACGGCGACAAGCTGGTCGTCAATCTCGTCGGTGAATTTGAGGCGGACCCTTCGGAGGACCGCATCTCCATCACCTCTCCCTTTGGCAAAGCGCTGGTCAATCGCCTCGCCGGAGACACGGTGGAGTTTGAGGCCCCGGCGGGCTCCATGCGCTATGAGATTCTGGCTGTGGATTAGCCTTGCGCTGGCTTTAGTGGGCTGCGGCGGTCCGCCGTCCGCAGAGAGCGATGCCGCGCCCCCGGCGGACGCCTCGGCCC
>JBGSIR010000210.1:0-2245 GCA_041742415.1 Fimbriimonadaceae bacterium
AATCGGGCGGGCCGGATGTGCCGGACGAGCTGCTTTTCAGCGTGGTGGACGCCCTGGACGAGGTGGCCCGCCAGACCGGCAAGTCTGTCCCGCAGATCGCCCTCAACTGGCTGCTCTCCCGCCCCACGGTGAGCACGCTCATCCTGGGCTGCCGCACAGAAGCCCAGCTTCTCGACAACCTCGGCGCGGTGGGCTGGAGCCTCACTCCCGAGCAGATCGCCCTGCTGGACGCCGCCAGCGCCAAGCCGAAGACTTACCCTTACTGGCACCAAGACGGCTTCGCCCGCAATCCCAGCCCAATCTGAGCCTGCAGGCGGCATTTCGCCTGCGCTGCGTGGCAAGATGGCCGAATGCTTGCCGCATTGGTGATGGCTGCGGCGATGCCGCGAGAATATGTGGTTGTCCTTCCGAAAGGAGAGATCAGCCTGAGCGCGCCGGTGGAGCGGGTGCAGGAAGTGATGGGGCACCCCGACACCGGGCGCCTGGCCGAATCCAGCGACTACGCCTTTTGGGAGCGAGCCCCCGGAGCCGTGGAGATGCGGCTGAAGGACGGCATGGTCACGAGCATCAAGCTGGCCCGGTCGGACTACAACGCCGCCTACCTGCGCTTGCCCGACTGGAGCAATCCCGACAAGGTGACCCAATGGAACGCCGACCCCAACAAGCTCACGTTCAGCGACATCTACCGGGTCTATGACGAGCCCTATAAGGTCGTCTATTTCGGCGGCGAAGGCGAGGTCTTTCTGGAAGCCCTCTACATTGTGGGAATGGAAGGCTGGATGACCATGGCGGTGCAGTTTCGCGGAGGGTTTGAGGATTACAGCCTGGAATGGGACGCCAAAATGCCACAGAAAGTGGAGTTCTTGCGCGGCAAGCCCGTGTATGCTATTGAGCTGATGAGCTCGGAGGAAGCCAGCATGCGCTACCCCGAAGACCCGCCTTCTCGATAGCTGGTAACGTCGCGGAATGATCGCCGCGATCGTTCTGATGTCTGCCCTGCAAAGGGAGTATGTGATGGTTTTGCCCAAAGGCGAAATTGGGCTGATGGCTCCCATTGAGCGCGTCGCAGAAGTGGTGGGCCAGCCCGACGCGGGTCGGCTCGCCGAAACCGTGGACTACGCCACTTGGGAGCGCAGCCCGGGCCGCATCACCATGGAGTTCGAGACCGGTATGACGAACTACCTCAAAATTGAGCGGTCCGACTACAACGCCGCGGCCTTCCGCCTGCCCGACTGGAGCGACCCCGAAAACATCAAAAGCTGGCTGGCCGACCCCAACAAGCTCACCTTCACCGACATTTACGCCAAATACGATCGGCCCTACAAAATCGGCCGATTTGAGGGCGAAGGCGAGATGTACTATGTCGCGCTGTACGCCATGGGGCCGGAGGGCTCCATCACGATGGGCGCGGTCTATCGGGAGTGGTCCTCCGAGAATTCGCTGCCGTTTGACGCCACCGACGACCGCGTGATCGAATACATGCGCGGCAAGCCGGTGCAGTCGCTGGAGCTGTTGTTCGACGACGGCCGGCGCTATCCCGACGAGCCCCCGGCCCTTCGCTGAGGCGGGCGCCTGGCGGCGGCGGCATCCCCCGGTATGCTCCCGGGCGCTCATGCGAATCGCCGTCATGCCTTTTGCCACCTCCGAAACCGCCGATGGCCCCTTGGCCAGACAGTTTGCGGGCTGGGCGGCGCACGCAGCGGCCGTCGATTCTCCCTCGGAGATCGAGGCCGCCAATATGATGGTGAGCCGCCCCGACCAGCCGGGCGGCTTTGCCACTTTGGCCAACCCGCCGCTGGACGGCGAAATTGAGCCGATGGTGAAGCACGTCGCCGATGTGCGCGGAGCCGACATCGTGGTCACCGGCGAGCTGCACCGCGAGGGCCAGGATTTTGCCGTGAAGGCGCAGGCCTGGACGGTTCCCCCGCAGGCCATCAACTTCAGCGGCACCCTGCGCGAGGTGCTCAAAGAGACCGCCGCCTTCATCGCCGACGTCGGCGGAGGCCAGCTTGGATACGAAGTGGTGAGCAAAACCGCCACTGACGAGATTCTTGAAAACTTCCTGGTGGGCCGCGACTGCCTGATGGCGCTGCAGGAAGTGCAGGCGCTGGACCTGGCCAACTTGGATGTGGCCGAGCCCCTGCGCCGCCTGCTCAGCGCGGCCGAAGAGGCGAAGGATTGGAAAGAGGCGGGGCTCACCGCCGTGCAGCTCATCATCGCCGCCACCCAGCGCCAGGCTGGCCAG
>JBGSIR010000211.1:0-5016 GCA_041742415.1 Fimbriimonadaceae bacterium
CCGCTGCGCGCGCCTCGGAGCTGGGCGGCGGTCTGCTCCACCTGCAGCTCGGTCTCCTGCGGGTCGATGACGGCAATAAGCTGGCCGGCTTCGACCACGTCGCCTTCATCCACGAGAAGCTGGGCCACGCGCCCGCCGACCCGGCTCTTGACCTCCACGGTCTTGAAGGCGTCCAGCGTTCCGCTCTCCACCACTTGGCGGGTCATGAGGCCGCGGCTGATATCAGCCACGGTGTCGCTCTCTTCCTTCTTGTCGCCTCCGGGCGGGCCGCACCCCCAGGTCATCAGGGCGATCAGAGCAGCGGCAAGTGGCAGTCGAGGATTCATGCGGTTTATTTCCAAGCCCACGGTCCCGGACCCTCGGGGGGCGACCAGGCGTCGGGGTGAACGATGTAGACGGTGTTGCGAGACGCGGCCCAGCCCTGAATCAGGCGCTGGCGCGGATAGACATATCGGACGCCTGCCTGACCCTGAGCAGGGTCGTTGACGATGGGATCGCCCGATGAGGTGAAGCCAATGAGAACCACCAAGTGCCCGTCGGACTGCGAGGTGCGCGGCTTGCCCAAAAGCAGGGGGTAGCTCACACTCACGGCCACGGGAACTTCTTGGTCGATCCATCGCTCCAGGTCCCGTACGGAGCGGAGACGAGCCACATAGGACGTAAGGCCCTCGCGCGCGCCGGCAAAAGCGGTGTTAAAGGGCCAGTTGCCCGTGCCGCCCCAGCCAGGGTCGTGGATGCCCGCCTGAATCTCCGGCACGTCGGCGTCCAGCTCGGGCCGCCCGACGCGCTGAGCCCAGTAGCCCAGAATCATCGAGAGGCTGGTGGGGCTGCAGAGCACGCCGCCGTTGGGATAGTCGTTCTGCCGCCGGCGAGGAGCCGCCATCTCAAATCCCCAGGCTTCCCGGAAGGGCTCATCGGGCAGGGGCTTCCAATCGGGCGAAGTGGCCGAAAGGGCGAACATCTTGAGCTGGGGGAGCCTTCCCTGCTTGTCTGGAGTCAACTCAACCTCCACGCGGATTTTGCGGGCGGGCTTGGCCAGCATCAGAATGTCGGTGGCCACGCGGCCTTCGGCGCGGCGCTGGGCGCCCTGGCTGGTGCGCTCTCCGGTGAGCGACCAAGTGCCGAGCTGAAAGAACGGGCCCGGCTTGCCGTTAGCAGAGGGGGCCAGACGGATGCGGGCGCCCGCGCCGGGCGGGCCTTCAAAGCTCCAGCTCGGAACGATTTCATCGGCCCCCAGCCGCAGGTCCGCGTCGGCCCAAAGCACCGTTCGCCCCTGCTCCTGCCGGGTCCAAAACTGGGACGGATAGAGCTGAGTGAAATCGGTCATAGGCTGCGCGGCTGTCGCCAGGGCCGCTGCTTGGCCAATGAGAGCCCACATAGGTTTGTTGTACCGCTCCTCCAGCAAGTTCGGACGGATGGCGGGGCCATTCGGGAGCGTTTCCTGCCATCCTATAGGGCAGGCATGAGCCGAGAGCTGTTCAGCGAGAAGCAGGCGACCGAAATCCTGCAGCGGGCCATTGAGCTGCAGGAATCGGCCGGCGACCCCAACAAGCCCTATTCTCCGGGCGTCACCGAGGAAGAGCTCGCCGCGATTGCCCGCGAAAGCGGCATCGACATCGACTTTTTGCGGCAGGCCATGAAGGACGTGCGCGAGCGCGGATTTCGGCCCAAAGCCGCCAACCCCAACCCCGACACCTTTGAATATGTGCTCGAAGGCGAGCTGCCCGTGGAGCACCGCGACGTGCTGATGGAGGTGGCGCCGCCCTACACCACCACCGGCGTGGCTGTGACCACGGTCGGCCAAACCACGCAGAACCTTTCCACCCGTGGCGGGCACTATGTGCGGGTCAGCGCATCGGCGCGAGGCGGGCGCACTCGGCTTTCACTGCAGCACGACCCATCCATGGCCGTGCTGGCGGTCATTTTGCCTGCGTTTTTACTTGGCTTGTTTGGAGCGATTATTGGAATTCGCTACATGGGCCCCTTCGGCCTCATCTGGCCTGTCTTGCTTACCGTGGCCGGCTGGTACATCTATAAGTCTGTCCGCGACAAGGGCCGAGCCCAAACGGCCAAGGTGGCCGAAACCATGCGCGACCGCGTGACCGAAGAGCTGGAGCGTCAGAACCTGGCCGCCAAGCCGATCAGCGACATGGAGTCCCAAGAAACGCCGCTGGAGCAGCGACTTTCGTAGGGAGATTCCGGCGGGCCATTCGGGAGCGTTTCCTGCCATCCTATAGGGCAGGCATGAGCCGAGAGCTGTTCAGCGAGAAGCAGGCGACCGAAATCCTGCAGCGGGCCATTGAGCTGCAGGAATCGGCCGGCGACCCCAACAAGCCCTATTCCCCGGGCGTCAGCGAGGAAGAGCTGGCGGCGATTGCCCGCGAGAGCGGCATCGACATCGACTTTCTGCGCCAGGCCATGAAGGATGTGCGCGAGCGCGGCTTCCGGCCAAAAGCCGCCAGTCCAAACCCCGACACCTTTGAATATGTGCTTGAGGGCGAGCTGCCCGTGGAGCACCGCGACGTGCTGATGGAGGTGGCGCCGCCCTACACCACCACCGGGGTCGCCGTGACCACCGTCGGCCAGACCACACAGTACCTTTCCACTCGTGGCGGGCACTATGTGCGGGTCAGCGCATCGGCGCGGGGCGGGCGCACTCGGCTTTCACTGCAGCACGATCCCCAAATGGCGGCCCTGGCCGGCTTTCTGCCGGCATTTTTTGTAGGCTTCTTTGGCCTGATTATTGGACTGCGATTCATGGGCCCATTGGGGCTCATCTGGCCCGTCCTTGGCATCGCCGCCGGCTGGTATCTCTACAAGTATATTCGAAACAAAGGCCGCGCCCACACCGCCCAATTGGCCGAAACCATGCGCGACCGGGTGACCGAAGAGCTGGAGCGCCAGAACCTGGCCGCCAAGCCGATCAGCGCCCTTGAGTCCCAAGAAACGCCGCTGGAGCAGCGGCTTTCGCAGGGAGATTCTGGCGGGGGCTAAAGTTCTTCCATATCGCGCCGAGGATTTCCCACAGCAGCGGGATTTCCCGGCACTATTGCCGGTGAATGCCGCCCCAAGGACGGAGAACCGCCAGTGAGCATGCGAATCAACACCAACGTTTCAGCGCTGAACGCGCTGCGACAGCTCAGCATCACCGATGGACGGATGCAGAGCTCGATCAACAAGCTGAGCACCGGCCTCAGGATCAATTCCGCCGCCGATGACCCTGCGGGCTTGGCGATCAGCGAAGGATTCCGAAGCCAGATCAAGGGCCTGCAGCAGGCCATGCGGAACAGCCAAGACGCCATCAACATGGCCAAGACGGCCGAAGGCTCGCTCGACGAAGTTTCGCGCCTGGTCAACTCCATCCGGTCCCTGGCCGTGCACAGCGCCAACTCGGCGGTCATTGACTCGAACCAGCTTCAGGCCAACCAGACCACGCTCCGCAACGCGCTCGACAGCATCGACCGCATCGCCGAGCAGACCAGCTGGGGCACCAAAAAGCTGCTCAACGGCAGCGCCGGCGCCACCGCCAGCCTCACCCGCACCGACCTGGTGCAGAGCTTCTACATCGGCAGCGAAGCCGGCGGAAGCGTGGTGCGCAACGGCCCGCTGGACATGCAGCAGGTGACCGCCGCCACCCAAACCACCACCGGCGCCATGGCCGGAACCTTTGCCGATGGCAACGCGACGGTCAACGAAGGAACGATGATCATCAACGGAACGGCCATCCGAAGCTTCCCCGGCGACACGATCAGCACCGTCCTGGCCCGCATCAACGAGAAATCCGCCGAGATCGGCGCCACTGCCCGCCTCACGGGCTCCGGCCCCTTCCAAGTGGAGCTGGTGGCCAGCAAATACGGCTCCAACTTCCCCATCAACTACTCTGAATCGACCTCGATCCTGAACGGAGGCGCCTCGACTGTGGGCACGCCCGGCTCGAACGCGGTCTATGAAGTGACGATTCCGGTCGAGCCCAGCGGCACTGTGACGGAGACCTTTACCGGCGGCGTTTCGTCCACCGACGACGGCCTCACCCTCACTTCGCCCAGCGGCAACCGCATGGTGCTCACCACCGGCGGAAACAGCGAATCGGCCAGCGTGCAGGTCGGCGCCCTCAGCGTCGGCACGATGCGCTTCCAGATTGGCGCCAACGCCGATCAGACCGCGCACTTCAGCATGCCGGCCGTCTTTGCCAACAAGCTCGGCACCGGAGCCGTGGCGGGCAAGAGCCTGCGCGAGATTGACCTCACGACGCCCCAAGGCGCCCAGGAGGCCATCCAGATCATCGACTCCGCCGTCCAGGAGCTGGCGCTGACCCGAGGCAACCTCGGCGCCTTCCAGGCCAACTACCTGGAGTCCACCTACCGCTCACTCGCCGTGGCCGAGGAGAACCTCACCGCCAGCGAGAGCAACATCCGCGACGTGGACATGGCCCGGGAAATGACCGAGTTCACCAAGGTCCAGATCCTTCGCCAGAGCGGCATGGCCGTCCTGGCCCAGGCCAACCAAAGCTCCCAGGGCGTCCTCTCACTCCTCCAGGGCTAAAGCTCACAGCCCGTCCTTTGAAAGAGCCGCTCCTTCGCTTTGGCGAGGGGGCGGCTTTTTTCTTGGCGCAGATCGAATTTTTTCCGCGGTGCGAGGCGGCGGTTAACCCTCTCAGCGGTTCGCTCAGCCTCAGTCCAACCGCACGCCCAAGCCTGGGCGGGCTCCGCGAAGCGGTGGGCGGGTTGAGGCCGACTCCTCGCTTTGGCTGAAGCCTGTTTCCTTTGGCTTTTGGCCAGGGCTCCAGGCAGAGGTCAACCCTCTCAGGCCCTCCGGGCCAGCTCTCCCAGGCTTGGGAGAGCGGTTTGCAAAGCCTCAGTCCAACCGCCCTCCCAAGCTTGTACTGCGCCAAGACATAGTGTGACATCTGTGCCAGGACATGGTGTGATGTTTAGGGGTTCCTTTTCCAGTGCTCCAGTGGTCCGAGGCAGGCTTGTCCGCTGTAGATGAGGTCGTCTTTGACCGCGATGGTGGTGG
>JBGSIR010000212.1:0-7617 GCA_041742415.1 Fimbriimonadaceae bacterium
GTGCAGCCCAGCCGCCGCCCCGCCGACGGCCGCTACACCCGCAACCCCATGCGCAGCCAGCGCTACTTCCAGTACCAAGTGCTGCTCAAGCCAAGCCCGGAGGACGTGGTGGACCTCTACATGAAGTCGCTGAACGCCATCGGATTTGACGTGACGCAGGACGACGTGCGCCTGGTGGAGGACGACTGGGAGAGCCCCAGCCTGGGCGCGGCGGGCGTCGGCTGGGAGGTCTGGATCAACGGCACCGAGATCAGCCAGTTCACCTTTTTCCAGCAGATGGGCGGCATCGAGTGCAAGCCGGTCTGCGCCGAGCTCACCTATGGCCCCGAGCGGCTCTGCCTGATGCTCAACGGCCAGAACTCATTTTGGGATGGCCTGATGTGGAGCGAGGAGACGAGCTACCGCGACGTCGAATTCCAGCAGGAGATGCAGAACAACGTCTTCAACTTTGAAGTGGCCTCGGTGGAGATGCTGCGGCAGCTCTTTGAGATGTATGAGGCGGAGTCGAAGCGGGTCATCGCCACGCCGGTGCGTTGGGATTCCTCGGTGGGGATTCTCACGGCCAGCGAGGGCGAGAAGGCCGAGGAGGCGCCGATGCCGCAGGCGCTGGTCTATCCGGCGTTGGAGCTCGCGCTCAAGTGCAGCCACGCCTTCAACCTTCTGGATGCCCGGGGCGCGGTCTCAGCCAGCCAGCGCGCCGACTACATCAACCGCGTCCGCGCCCTCGTCCGCGCCTGCTGCCTGGCGCATGTGGGCCAGGCCAAAAGCTGAGCCCCGGCCCGGACCTCGGCGCCCCGCGCACGTAGACTGAAGGCGATGTTCGCAGGCGGACCCGACAAGGACAAGGCCCCGGAGCCGCTGAGGCTGAGCCAGAAGGTGATCTTCCGGCGGGTGGCCGTCATGTTCAAGCCCCACATCGGGGTGATCATGGTGACCCTGTTCTGGGTGACCATCGGCGTGGTCTCGGGCATCCTGCCGCCGCTCTGGACGCAGACCATCATTGACGACGGCATCGGCAAGGCCGACCTCGGCGTGACGGCGTTTTGGTCGGTGGCGGCCATCCTCATGACCCTGGTGGGCGCGGGAGCGACGCTGGGCTATGGCTACTACTCGGTGGTGATGGGCCAGCGCATCATGCTCAAGCTGCGCGCCGACCTCTTTCAGCACCTCCAGCGCATGCCGCTGAAGTTCTTCACGCGCACCCGCACGGGCGACATCCAGACGCGCCTCATCAGCGACATCCAGGGAGTGCAGACGGTGCTCGGCAGCACGCTGGTGGACCTTATCAGCAACATCGGCATCATCATCTCTTGCCTCATCGCCATGTTCATCATGGACTGGCGCCTCACCCTGCTGAGCCTGGCCATGGTGCCGCTGATGATGGTGTTCGGCCAGTACATCGGCAATTTCAGCCAAAAAGTGACCAAGGGCGCCCAGCAGAAGACCGGCGATTTGAACTCGATGATGCAGGAGACGCTCTCTGTGAGCGGAATCCTGCTCACCAAAACCACCGGCCGTCTGGACATCTTGGAGGGCCGCTTCGACGAGGAGAACAATGCCCTCGCGGGCTGGCAGGTGAAGCTCCAGCTCATTCAGTATCTCTTCTTCGGCCTCATCCGCATCATCACGGCGGTGGCTCCCGCGCTGGTGTTCCTGCTGGCGGGCTGGCTGATGTCGCAGGGCGACACCACGATCACGGCTGGCAAGCTGGTCGCCTTCACCGGCCTGCAAACTCGCCTCTTCTTCCCGATCACGGCCACCATCGGCACCTGGGTGCAGGTGGTCTCCAGCTACGCCCTCTTCGACCGACTGTTCGAATATCTCGACATGGACCCCGAGATCGGCGACCGCCCGAACGCGCACAAGATGCCAGTGGACCAGGTGAAGGGCGCGGTTTCGATGAAGGGCGTCAACTTCCGCTACGACGACGAGACCGAGGATTGGACCCTGGCCGACCTCAACTTCGAGGCGGCGCCCGGCCAGCTCGTGGCGCTGGTCGGCCCCAGCGGAGCGGGCAAAACTTCGCTCACCTACCTCATCCCCCGGCTCTATGACGCCATGGAGGGGCAGGTGATGATCGACGGCGAGGACGTGCGGAACATTGAGCTGGAGAGCCTTCAGCGCATCGTCGGCGCGGTGACTCAGGAGACTTATCTGCTGCACGCCACCGTGGCCGAAAACCTCCGCATCGCCCGGCCCAATGCCACGCATGAGGAGCTGGAAAAGGCCTGCCGACTGGCGGCCATCCACGACCATATCGCCAGCCTGGAAAAGGGCTACGACACGATGGTCGGCGAGCGCGGATACAAGCTGAGCGGCGGCGAAAAGCAGCGCCTCGCCATCGCCCGCGCCATCCTCAAAAACCCCAAGATTCTGATTCTGGACGAGGCCACCAGCGCCCTGGACACCGCCAGCGAAAGGGTGATCCAAGGCTCGCTGAACTCGCTGATGGAGGGCCGCACCACCTTTGCCATCGCCCACCGGCTGAGCACGATTTTGGACGCCGACCTCATCCTCGTGATGGAGGACGGCCGCATCGTGGAGCGGGGCGGGCACGCCGAGCTGCTGGCCAAGAACGGGCTCTATGCGCGGCTCTACAATGAGCAGTTCCGCAGCCAAGAGGCCGCGCGCACTGAATCCCCCACCCTCGCCGCCGAGTAGAAAGGCCAGCTATGAAAGACCTGCGCGCGATGTGGGACTACGATATTTGGGCCAACGAGCGTTGGCTCGAGATTTTGGTTCACTTTCCCGACCCCCAGCGGGCCGACGAGGTGATGACCCACATCCACTGGGCGCAGTGGACGTGGCTGCGGCGGGTGGATGGCGCCTTGAACCTCGGGCTGGTGCTCCCCGACGAGCCGAAGGCGCCCTCCATCGTCCTGGCCCGTGAGCTTGCCCGGCAGTGGCGCGACGTCCTGGACAACTCGGACAAGGAGACGATGGTGGCCTACCAAAACATGGCCGGCGAGAGCTTCACCAGCCGCCTGGGCGACATCGTCCGCCACGTGGTGACCCACGGCGCCTACCACCGCGGCCAGCTCCGCGGCATGGCCGGCGAGCAGGGCATGGTCGATTTTCCCGAGACCGACTACATCATCTGGGCCAGAGAGCATTCCGGGGCCTGAACGAGGCGCCGCGCGCAGGGAGAGCATCCCCGCGCGCGGCGCTCCTTCAGCCTGAGCGAATCACCGGCTCTTCGGAAACATCCTGTATGCAGCGTTCGTCATAGGTTGGAGCCTAGGTTCTAGGTTCGGAGGAAATGTGCTGCAGGTCCAATTGGTGCTGGCTGGCTTGATGGGGGGTGGCCCGGCAATGGGCGCCTTTGCTCAAGACTTGGTCGAATACAAAGTCACTCGTCACGGAGCCGATGCGGCCCATGTTCGGGCTCTGCAGAGGCTCGGAATCAAGGCGGAGCTTTCGCAGGACGGGGGCTTAAGGTTTGTGGACGCCAGCCGGTTCTTGGCGGTCCCCACGCGCGACCTCGGAGTCGGCCCGGCCAATGAAGACGGCCCAACGAGGCTGATGTCCGTCGACTTCAGCAGCCTCAAGAACATCAAGCTGCCGGCGAATGCCACGGCAATTCAGGCGGTGAGCCAAGCGCTGAAGGATGCGGCCGTTGACACGCAGGGCGCCCAAGCCTACGCCTTCAACTCGACCGTTGATGTTTTGGAAGGCGAAAGCAAGCAGTCTTATCCGATTGACACGACTGTCGGCCACCGGTTTGCGCTGGGTAGCGTTCGGCTGGTTGGCCCGGGAGCGAAGATGCGCTTCGCGCTGGATGCGGGCTCCGCATTGACGCATGCCCACATCGCCACCCGGCAGCTCGCTCCCGGAAGCTCGGCCAAGCTGATTTCGCCGGACGAGCTGAGAAAAATTGAGGCGGAGCGATTCGGCGCGAATGCCAAGCTGAAGAGTGAGGTCGTCTACTATTCGCCTCCGATGGAGGTTCGCGCTCAGCGGATCGTGCCGCACCGCCTTTACACCGGCTCGGTGACAATGGGCGGCCAAACGGTCTCCATCCGCCCGGCGTTTGTCCCCCTGGTGGCGGATGCGCCCCGGGCCTCGATGGAGGTCAACGGTTCAGGTTCTCAGCTGGAAGCCGTCGTCAAGGTGTCCGGCGGGCGCGCTCCCTATCAATTCAGCCTCAGCTCTCCGGCTGCGTCGGCCAAGATCTCTGGCGCCTCCGCCACGTTCATCTTCTCTGCCGAAACGCGGGAGAAGGAGTCGCAAAATCTTGTCAGCGTGACGGTGACTGACGCCGATGGCTTGGTTTCGGTGGCGAAGGCGCCGGTTCCGACAAAGTCTGCCAGCGCGGCGCGCGCCTTTCAGTTTGCCAGCGCTCAATGGGGAACTCGGCTCGCCACGGCGGTTCTGGCTCAGCCCGACACATCTCGGTTTGCCAGCCGCTCCATTGGGCTCCACGCCGTGGGGCAAAGCTATGTGGGTTCGCCGCTCGGCATGACCATCGGCAATGCCGACGGCCTCCGAGACCGGGCCAGCGCGGCATCCATTGGCGTTCCATTCTTCTGGCGCGAAGGCTTGGCCTTTGAGCGCGACTGGAAATCCCCCAGCATGAGAGGAAACTCGGACCGCTGGTTCGACCAAGTGGACCTGGGCTTCTTCTCTGGCCATGCCGGCGGTGGCGGCTGGATGTATTCCTCGGCGGCTGATGACGGCTGGGTGGGCACGAACGAAGTGCGGCTGGGAAGCGGCGACGCAGAATGGGCGGTCATCGCCGCCTGCGGTCCGCTCCAGCCCGGTTCGGACGCCCAAAATCGAGGCGTCTTCGAGGGTCTCCATATGCTCTGCGGCTATGCCAGCAACAGCTTTGACACCAACCGGGAAGGCCGCGTCTTTGGCGACCTCATCCTTCACAAGTCAACCTTTCTCTGGGCGACTTTGCGGGACTACCAGCCGATTCGAACGGCCTGGATCAACACGGCCATCGAGATTCAGCCTGCCGAAGAGAGCCCCGGAGTGCCGATTCGCGTCGGCGCCATGGGAGTTCGCAGAAACAGCGACGGAGTTTCGAGCTGGAATGATCACTTCCACGGATTCGGCCCCGTCAGCCCTGATCTTCCCGCTTCGACCGCTCGGTCGTTCTGGATTGTCCGCACGGGCACTTAGGACGGCGGCGAGTCCAAAGAAAACGCCCATCAGCGCAGGCTGCTGATGGGCGTTTTTCTTTGCCTCTTCGGCGCTGTGATCAGGCCTAGCGCCAGATCACCCAAGCCGTGCCGGGCGGGAGGGTCTCTTCATTGTGAAGGACTCGGAGCGCGCCGTTGACGGCCTTCACGCCATCGCTGGCGAGGTTGTAGCCACCCATGCGAATCTTGGCGGGCTTGGGGCCGGTGTTGAAGTAGAGGTAGATCTCGCTCCAGGAGTCGCCCACGGCCTCGCCGTCAATCTCCAGCAGATAGACCCCGTCCTCCATGAGCCCGGTCCAGACCTTCACGTGCTTTTCCACCTGTTCGGCGGTGGCCATGCGCAGGGCGGGGTGGGCGCGGCGGATCTCGATGAGGCCCTTCGTGTATTCCGCAGTCTCTTGGAAGAAGGGGATTCGGCCCCGTCTCCAGTCATATTGATTGACCTGGTCGCCAGCGTCGTAGCTGTTGTGATTGCCTCCCTTGGTGCGGCCCATTTCGGCGCCGCCTTCGAGGAACGGAACGCCTGCCGAGAGCAGCACGGCCGCCGTTCCCAGGCGAACCATTGGCTGCTTTTCCGGGTCTGAGCCCAGCGGGTGGACTCGCCAGATTTTGTCCAGGAGCGAGAGGTTGTCGTGGGCGGAGACATAGTTGATCGTCTCCGTCGGGTCCTGCGCCCATCCTCCCAGGCGGGTGGGCGTGCCCGAGAGGGCGCTGATGACGGGGGAGTGCGACTCCATGGCCATGGGCCGCTGAACCTGTTTGCCATGCAGCAGGCCCCCAACGTCTCCGTCGGTGTCGCCCCGCCAAAGGGTGCGGAAGTCGTCGTTGAAGACGGCCACGCCGAGCCCCTTTTGGGCTCCCTTGGGGAAGTAGGTGGGGCCGCCGCCGGTCCACGGCTCGCCATAGATCACGGCGTCCGGGCGCACCGAGCGAATGGTCTCGGCCCAGTCCTTCACGCTCTCGGGCATGTGCATGCCCAAAAGGTCGAAGCGAAAGCCGTCGACGCCATATTCCTCCAGCCAAAACCGCAGGGAGTCGCGGACGAACTTGCGGGCCATCATGCGCTCGTCGGCGAGGGCGTTGCCGACGCCGGATTCGTTCAGCTTCTGCCCGCGCTCGTTTTCGCGCAGATAGAAGTGGGGCACGGCGGCCTCAAATGCGGAGTCTTTGCCTTCCGGCGGCCAGGTGTGGTTATAGACCACGTCCAGCACCACACGCAGCCCGGCGTTGTGCATATTCCTCACCATCTGCTTCACCTCGCGGATCGGCGACATGGGGTCTTTGGGATTGGTGCTGTATTGAGCTTCTGGGACGTTGAAGAGGGTCGTGCCATAGCCCCATGAGTAGCCGCCGAACTGGAAGCTCTGAATGGGCAGCAGGTGCACGTCGGTGACGCCGAGCCAAGACATGTAGTCCAGGCCGGTCGGGGCGCCGAGCACCTTTGTGCCGGGCGTTGCAAGGCCCAAATAGGTTCCGCGCAGGTTCTGCGGCAAGCCGGAATTCTCGTTGATCGTGAGGTCCCGCACGTGGATTTCATAGATCACCGCGTCGGTTTTGGCGGCGTGCTTCATCGGTGGAGTGCTGGGCCAGGCGGTGGGGTCAGTGCGGTCGAGGTCCACCACCACGCTCTTGGTGAGCGGCTCGTTGGCGGCAAAGGCGTTGATGTCGGCGCCCTCGGTGGTCTCGCTTCCGTGGTCAAAGCGGAAGGTGTATTCCTTGCCGTGGTGGTCGCCGCCGACATAGACGTACCAAACTCCCGAGCCGCCGAGCTTCATCGGGATGAGCCGGTCGAGGCGCAGCCACACCTGCTTGGCGGCGGGGGACCAGACTTTGAACCACGTGCCAGTCTTGGAATAGTCGGCGCCGAGGTCGGTCTTGGCATAGACAAAATCGGGATGGTCCAGCGCTCCGCGCGGCCGCACAGTGCGGGCCGGGCTGCCGGGCAGGCTCAGCGTCATCGCCTCCCGCACCGCCGCCGAGGGCAGGGCCTTGGCCAGGCGCAGGGAATAGGCGTTGAAAAGCTGGGAGGCGCTGGGCGTGCGGTCTTCAATTTCTGAGGGAGCCGGGGGCTTGGCCTCCATCGGCTGATTGATGGAGTCGGCGATGACCTTCTTTTCTAGGTCAACAACAAAGCGAACGCCGGGCGTGCCAGCAGGCACGACGAGGCTGATGTTGCCGCCGCCCGGCTCAAATCCGGCGCCCCAATTCTTGGCCCACGATCCACCCTGGGCGGCCTTGTATTGATAGCTGCCGGGGGCGAGCTTCACCGCCAGCTCCCACCTCTGGGGGCCGACCTTCTTCATCTTTGATCCGACGCCGCCCGGGCTCCATCCGCCATCGCCGAGCTGCTCCTGCAGATCGCCGACGATGACCATGCGCTCAGGGTCGTTGTCGTTCATGCCCTCGCGCCAGGGCAGGCCGCGCGGCTCGGCAGCGGTGACGCTCACCCACTCGTCGCCGACCTTGAGCC
>JBGSIR010000213.1:0-2443 GCA_041742415.1 Fimbriimonadaceae bacterium
CTCGGCATGGCCGGGCCGCTGAATGAGCCGCTGGGCCTGCGCTTTGGCGCGGGCTTCCCAGTCAAAGGCCGATTCGGGGTTGAGGATGCGGTCATATTCCACGCCGCCAAAGTTCACGATTCCGGCATCCACCGTGATGGAGGCGTTCATGATCTGCCCGGTGTCGGGGTCCGATCGGAAGAGCGCCACCGCGTAGGCATCCGAAGGAGACGCCACCCAGCGGATGGTGTTGAACCGCATGTCCGCGTGGATCATCGGTCGGTCGTCCTCATGCTGCTCGACTTGGATGGCATTTGAGATGCCAATCGCTTCAAATGCGCGGTTCCAGGCCAAGATGCCCTCGGCCACCGACTCGCGATACTTCTCGGGAATCGCAGAGTCCAGATGGAACACGATGGGCTTCACCGGGTCGCTCATGCGCGCGGCGGGGTTGGCCTTCTGAACGTCCCACCGCAGAATCGGAAGCCGGCGCCAGTCCTTCTCCTCAATCGTCGTAAGGTCGCGGAAGTAGCTGGTGAAGTAGCCCACCCTCGGGTCGGCCTCGCGAGTGGCGAAGGCGCCGGCCTCGGGCAGGGCAAACAGGTTGTAGACCAGCCGAATGCGGGCGCCTCGGTTGTCGGGAAGGAGCTGCGAGCTGAGGACGCCCAGTCCAATCTGCGCCGGAGCGCCTCGACCCACAAAGTTGTAGCTGGAGGCCACCACCAAGTTGTCTGGGAAGTTCTGGACCTCAAGGACATAGGTGTTCTCCCGGTCGGGAGCCAGGCTTCCTCCTCCGCCCGTGAGCGCGGCCAGCGGATTGCCTCCGCCGCCGCCCTGCATCAGCTCATAGACGCCCGTCACATTGCCGGTGAAGAGGTCTGAGACGTCGATGAGAATGCGGCCCTCATGCTCGGCCTCTATGTCAAACGACTCCACGATGGAATCGCTGAAGCTGCGGCGCACGGCCTGGGAAAACTGCGGATCGGAGCTGCGGAACAGCCGATTGGGCGAAACCATCACGATCCGGCCGTTGGCCAGTCGGTCAAATTCAAAGACAAGGTCGCTGATCGGGTTGCCCGCAACGATCTGGCTGTCGGTTCCCGTGCCCGTGGCGGCGGTGGCCTGGAGCATCATTCGGCGGCCCAGCATCTCGGGAGAGATCTCCAGCAGCAGCTCGATCTCGCCATCCTCCTCCTTGCGATAGAGCGGAAGCACGCCCTCCAGCTTTTCAAAGCCATCCACTTTTTCGGTGATCGGGTCTTCCTCGACCTCCTCTTCGTCATCGCTCATGGTCGACGCCAGCATCGATCCCGAGTCGATCTCCGACTCAGAATCCACCGAAGCCGGCGTGCCGGGAGGCGCAAACGGGAGCTGAACGCCGGTGAACTTCGACTCCGATCGAAGCGCGTCGCCGCTCTCAAGCTCAATCCAAACCTTGGATTCGGCCCCAATCGCGTCGGCGCCCGACTCCTTGTAGCTGACGGTGATGACGGCGGCGGGACGGCCCTTCACGTCTTCCACGCTCAAAAACTTGTAGCTGGCCAAAGCGGCGCGAAAGCCTGCTTCAAGGTCGGCAGCGAATTCATGCGTCCATTCCGCGCCCGGAGCGATGCCGCCTTCCGGAAACACCACGTTGGTGCTGCGGGCGATGCGCTCACCCAGCCGCTCTTCGGTCTGGCCATCTTCGGGCACCTCATAGCTCAGCAGCACGCCCAGCGGGCTCACGTCATAGAAAGTCGGCTCGCCGTCCTCGGGGGCGTCAGGCCCTTCCTCGCCATTGATCGTCACCGATCCTGATCGGAGCGTGCGCTTAAACCGCAGCCGCTCCTCGCTCACAGAAACGACCTCGATTTCGCTTTCCTCCTTCTGAACGATCTTCAGGCTCTGGCCAGCGGCCGAGAGCGAGATGTTTGAAGTGGAGCTGTAGCGGGCCGTCTGGCCCTCGTCAGCCCGGATGCGCAGGGTCACCGGCTCTTGGGCCGATGCCCACACGCACATTGCGGCAAAGCCAAAAATCGCGGCTTGACGAAGGAGCATAAGGCGCTAGTCTAGCACCGCGCCGTCAGCCCGTGCTCTGCATGGCCGCGGCCAGGCCAGCCACCGTCTGCAGCAGCGCCGCCTGCCGTCGGTCGCGGTCAGGAGTCTGCCGAAGACAGGCCTGCAGCCGGTTGAGCGGACGCACCAGCGGGTTGCGGAATTCGATGGTCTGGCGCACGACGGGTGCCAGCTCCAAAACCGAGCTCCGCCCGGTCATCACCAGAATGCCCTCAACCGCCGCTGCGTGCTCCCGGGCAATGAGCCCATGGAACCGCTCGCCGAGCTCGGCCGGCTTCACCAGCGAAGCATAGTCCGCCGCCGTCTCCAAGTGGCACCGGCCAAGCTCCAGCTCGACGTTCTCCAGCAGCGTCTGGAAGAACCGCCATTCGCCCGCCATCTCTATCAGCAGCTTGGGGCCGTTCTCGTC
>JBGSIR010000214.1:0-4949 GCA_041742415.1 Fimbriimonadaceae bacterium
CGAGCAGCCGGCCGATGCCGCCCCCGCTCCGGCCCCCGCCGCCGAAGCCCCGGCTGAAGCCCCCGCTGAAGCCGCCGCCGAATCGACCCCCCAAGGAGAATAAGAAACACCATGCAGATCAGCGCCGCCGATGTCAAGAAGCTTCGGGAGCTCACCGATGCCCCGATGATGGACTGCAAAGCCGCCTTGGTGGAAGCCGAAGGCGACATGAACCGAGCCGTGGAGATCCTCCGCGAGAAGGGCAAGTCCGCAGCCGCCAAAAAGGCCGGCCGATCCACCAGTGAGGGCTTGGCCGTGGTCAAGGTCGAAGGCGGAAAGGCCGCCGGCCTCGTCGTCGAATGCGAGACCGACTTTGTCGCCCTGAACGAGAACTTCAAGGCCAAGGTCCACGAGCTGCTCGACACCCTCTTCGCCGAATATGGCGATGGAGACATGAAGGAGCTCTCGGCCACCGACACCATCGGCGGCAAGACTCTGGAAGAGCATTCGGCCGAGATCGTCGGCGTGATCCGCGAGAACATCCGCATCCCGCGCGCCCTGGCCGGCAAGGCCTCGGAAGGCGCGTCATTTGCGGCTTACAACCACCACAACGGCAAGGCTGCCTCGCTCGTCGAGCACACCGGCAGCCCGGAATCGGCCTACAAGGTCGCCGTCCACGTTGTGGCCATGAAGCCCGAATACTTGAACAAGGAGGACGTGCCCGAGGAAGTGGTGCAGAAGGAGATTGAAGTTCAAACTCGCCGCACCATCGAGGAAGGCAAGCCCGCCGACAAGGCCGAAATGATTGCGCGGGGACGCGTGAACAAGGAGTACTTCATGGAGCGCGTGCTCACCGTTCAGCCGATCTACTTTGACGGCAAAGTGAGCGTGGGCGACTGGTTCAAGCAGAACGGCGGCCAAGAGCTGCGCGGATTCATCCACCTTGCGGTCGGCCAAGACGCCGGCGGCGAAGAGGAGGCCTGAGCCCATGCCCGCCGAGCCAAGATTCCGCCGCGTGCTGCTCAAAGTGAGCGGCGAGGCCTTGGCCGGCAGCCAGGGCTTCGGTCTCGACCCCGAAGTCCTGGACTACATGGGCTCCGAAGTCAAGAAAGTTCATGACCTCGGAGCCCAAATCGCCATGGTGGTGGGAGGCGGCAACCTCATTCGAGGCGCCGCCTTCAGCCGCCAAGGCAGCATCGAGCGCACCGTCGCCGACCAGATGGGCATGCTCGCCACCATCATGAATGGCCTAGCGCTGCAGGCGGCCATCGAGGCGAAAGGAGTTCCCTGCCGCGTGCAGAGCGCCATCACCATGAGCGAAGTCTGCGAGCCCTTCATTCGGCGCCGCGCCATTCGCCACATGGAAAAGGGCCGCGTGGTGGTCTTTGCCGCCGGCACCGGAAACCCCTATTTCACCACCGACACCGCCAGCGTGCTGCGTGGGCTGGAGATTGAGGCCGACGCCCTGATCAAGGCCACCAAAGTCGACGGCATCTATGACAAAGACCCGAACAAGCACGACGACGCCGTTCGGTATGACAACCTCACCTTCACCCAGGCCATCGAACAGAACCTGGCCGTGATGGACCAAACCGCCTTCACCATGTGCCGCGAGCACTCCCTGCCGATCATCGTGCTAGACTTGCACCAGCCGGGAGCCATGGCCCAGGCCGTCCTCGGCGAAGCCATCGGCACTCGTGTGGAAGGAAGCTGAACACCCCATGAACCCCATCCTGAAAGAAGCCGAATCCCGCATGAAGCAGGCCATCGAAGCCGCCCTGCACGATTTTCAGCGCGTCCGCACCGGCCGCGCCAACCCCGTGATTCTGGAGAGCGTCATGGTGAACTACTATGGCGTGGACACCCCCATCAACCAGGTGGCCAGCATCAGCATCCCCGAGCCGCGCCAGATTCTCATCAGCCCCTACGAAAAGAACCTGACGCCCGAGATTGAGCGCGCCATTCTGAAATCCGACATCGGAGTGTCGCCGACCAACGACGGCACCGGCATTCGCCTGAACTTCCCCCCCATGACTGAAGAGCGCCGCAAGGAGCTTCAAAAGCAGGTGTCCTCCCGCACCGAAGAGGGCGTTGTCGCCATTCGAAACGTGCGCCGCGACGCCAACCAGAAGCTCGCTCACCAGGAAAAGGACAAGGAAATCACCGAAGACGAGCGGAAGGGCCTCGAAAAGAAGGTCCAAGACATCACAGACAAGCATGTCGCGGAAATGCATGCAGTCGGCGAAAAGAAAGCCGCCGAACTCATGGAGATCTAACCAGTTGGCGGAGCATCCGCTTCGACTGCAGGCCATTCAGCAGGGGGTTGATCTCGATCGACTCCCGCGCCATGTTGCCATCATCATGGACGGCAATGGCCGATGGGCCGAAAGCCAAGGCCTTGAGCGCGGCCAGGGCCACCACCAGGGCTATTTGCGGCTGCGCGACATCCTCTTGGACGCAGATTCGCTCGGCATTGAGGTGCTCACGGTCTATGGGTTTTCGGTGGAGAATTGGCGACGGCCCGAAGAAGAAGTCGGCGGGCTCATGTCCCTCATCCACGAAGCCGCCCGTCAAGAGCTGCGCCTTTTGGTGAGCGAGAATGTCCAGGTGCACGTGGCAGGGCGCAAGGACGGCCTGCCCGACTGGCTTCGTGAATCTCTTGATGCCATGGTCGAAGAGACCAAGCACGCCACCGGCATCAAATTCTGCCTTGCCCTGAACTACGGCGGACGCGCCGAAATCGTGGACGCCGTGCGCGCCTGCATGGCCGATGGCTTAGAGCCGGAGGAAGTGAGTGAGGAGTCAATCAGTGCGCGGCTTTATTGCCCGAGCCTCCCTGAGCCCGACCTCATCATTCGCACCGCCGGTGAGATGCGATGGAGCAACTTCCTCATCTGGCAGGCCGCCTATGCGGAGCTGCACGTCACTCCATCGACCTGGCCCGACTTCACCTCAGATGAGCTGATCCAAGCCGTCGTGGCCTATCAATCGCGGACGCGCAAGTTCGGCGGGCTCACGGCGGAAGCCTGAGCGATCTCCGCCAGCCGCCGTCGGTCCAGCTTGCCCGTGCGAGTTTCTGGCCACTCCTCGACAACGGCAATGGCCTTCGGCAAAGTGCGCGAGTCCTTCACCACAAGGTGCGACACGCTGACCATTTGGTCAACCGCAAGGACCACCTCCTGCCCCCATTCTGCACTGGAGCGTGAAGAAATGGCACATCTGCCTTCAATCTGCCCCTGAAGCTCCCGCTCAAGCGCCTCAGGATGAATTTTGATGCCGCCGGAATTGATGACAAAATCGAGCCTCCCCAATATGTGGAACCTTCCATCTGCCGCCTGCTCGAAGGCATCCGTTGTCGTCACCCATTCCCCACCCGTCTGAGGCCCGCGCACGCACAGTCCCCCATCTGGCGATGCCATGATCTCCACGCCCGGAAGAGGAGTCAGCCAATCCTGATCGCTGACCTCCCCAAGCGCCACATGGCTGATCGTCTCCGTCATTCCATAGGTCAGAAGCACCTTCGCCTGGGTTCGCTGAGCCGCTTCACGGGCTGATGGGGTGAGGGGGGCGCCGCCCACCAAGATGGTCTGAAAACGGTCGGCGACTTCGGTGGAGGTCTCCGCCAATTGGCGGGGCGCCCAAGCCGTCATCGCGAATACATCAGGAGAGTCATCCGGCAATGTGACAACCGACGAAGGCGGCGTCCACCAAAGATCTAAACCAAGGTGCAGAGCGCGCCAGATCATCATTCGTCCGGCGATCGGCTCGGGGCTCATTGCAAGCAAAATCGGATCGCCAGGCCGCAGCCCGAGTGCAGCGGACGTCGCCTGTGCCGATGCCGCCGCCCGACGCTTTGATATCTCAATTGAGCGCGGCTCGCCGGTGCTGCCTGAAGTGCTCACGCGGAAAGCCGGCGCCTCCGAGGCGAGGCTCCGAGCGATGTCCGCCACATGGTCAGCCGGCAGCTCGTCCAGATCGCTGATGCGTCTTCCCTGCCAAGAGATCGGCCAGTGAATCAGCGGCCGATCAGGCTCAAGTCCCATGCGCCCTCCGGGTCCCAGCTCAGCTCTTGGCCATCCAGCCGCAGCGGCGTGCGAAAGTTCTGCACAAACAGGCTCCCCGTCCCCAAGCCGTGAATTCCCTGTCCGCCTTTCGCCGCCAACCACTGGGCCAAGGCCGCCAGACCAATGCCGCTCTCCAGCGCTGACGTGGCCCACCACCCCAGCCCCCGGCGCTCCGCCCGCTCGATCCAGTCTTCAGAAGAGGCAAATCCACCAATCAGTGAAGGCTTCAGCACCAAAAGGTGGGGAGCGATGGCGTCCAGCATCGCGTCGCGCTGTGCGGAATCACCAAGGCCAATCAGCTCTTCATCCAGTGCAATCTGCAGTGGGGCGCCGGCGCAAAGCCTCGCCATGTGCTCCCATTGTCCGGGGGCAATAGGCTGCTCGATGCTCGCCGCCCCGGCCTCCGCCAGATGGTGGAGGCTTTCCGCCGCCGTCTCCGGAGAGAAGGAGCCGTTGGCGTCCACCCGAATCTGCACTCCCGGAGCCTCACGCCGCACCCATCTCACCAAGTCAAGATCGGCAGCCAGAGTCTTGGCGCCCACCTTGATTTTGATCGTCTCAAATCCGCGAGACAGGAGCGATTGAACCTGGGCTTCGACTTCCTCCCGGGGCGCCATCCAGACCAGGCCGTTGATGCGGAGCCGGCCGGCGCCGGTCAGGAAATCGGAGTCAAACCACCGTCCGCAGCCCGCATCCCGCGCGGACATCTCCGCCGCCATGCGCCCCTACGCGGTGGCCACCGGACCGCCCTGCGCCCACGCATGGCCCTCTTCAACAGCCTCCGCCACGGTCTCGCGGCTAAGTCCTTCTAAAGGAGCGGCTTCTCCCAACTTGAGGCCGACAGATAACTCCTCAACGAAAATCCCCACCCACCGTTTGGTGAGCGCTCCGCGCGATGTCGCCGCA
>JBGSIR010000215.1:0-4456 GCA_041742415.1 Fimbriimonadaceae bacterium
GACGGCGCATGCCGAGGCGAAGGCCGAGCGCGACGCGCTGCGGGCTCAGCTTGATGCGGCCTCAAGCGAACTGCGGAATGCGGAAGCAGCCCTTGCTGCCAGCGAGGCGCGGGGCGAGCAGATTGAGGGTTTGAGCGCCAAGGTGATGGACCTTGAGGCCGAGCGGGATGGCCTGGAGGAGAAGGTGGTGGAGTTTCGCCAGGCCGAAGCGGCCAAAATTGCCCAGCTCGCCGCCAAGGAAGAGAGCCTGCAGGAGCAGAAGCGCATGCTGGCCGAGGCCGAAGCCCGACTGAAGGACGCCTTTGAGAGCCTGGCGGCCAAGGCGCTGAACGAAAGCACCAGCGAATTTTTGAAGAAGGCCAACGACAAGCTGGAGCAGATGGACAAGGCTTCGGCGGCCGATCTGGCCGAGCGGCAAAAGGCGGTGGGTGAGCTGGTGCTGCCCCTGCGCGAGCGGCTGCAGGAGCTGGACGCCTTTAACCGCGAGCTGGAAAAGGGACGGCAGGGCGCCTATGAAGCGCTGATTCAGCAGGTGAAGGGGCTGGATGCCCGCCAGTCGAGCCTGATGCACGAAACCAGCCGCCTGGTGAGAGCGCTTCAGAACCCCGGAAAGGCCGGGCATTGGGGCGAGATGGTGCTGGAGCGCGTGGTCGAGATGGCGGGCCTGGAAAAGGGGCTCCACTACGAAGTGCAGAAGAGCCAGGACGGCGACGGGGGTCGGCAGCGGCCCGACATGGTGGTGAACTTGCCCGGGGGGCGAACGATGGTCATTGACGCCAAAGCGCCCATGACGCAGTATCTGGAGGCCCTGGAGGCCGATGAAGACCGCAAGGGTCAATTGATGCAGGCCCATGCCAGGCAGGTGCTAAACCGCGCCAAGGAGCTGCGCGCGCGCAACTATGGCGAGAACGAAAAGAATGCCCCGGATTTCTCGGTGCTCTTCATCCCCAGCGAGGCCGCTTATCGCGCAGCGATGGAGGCCAACGCCTCCTTGATGGAGGAAGCGATGCACGGAAATGTTGTCATGGCGACCCCGACTTCTCTCATCGCACTTTTGCGGGTGGTGGCCTATGGCTGGCGAGAGGAAAGGCTTGCCGAAGACGCTCAGAAGATTCAAAAGGAGGCTTCAGAGCTTTACGGTCGCCTGATGACAGCGCTTTCGCATTTTAACAAGCTGGGCCGGTCGCTGGAATCAGCCAGTCTGCACTATAACAAGATGGCGGGCTCAATCGAAAGCCGTCTGCTGCCGGCCGCAAGAAAGATGAAGGACATGGGAGTTGGCCAGGGCAAGGAGCTTGAAGAGGTGACTCGCTTGGAAATTGCGCCACGGCTCATTGACGACCTGGAAGAAAAAGAACACCCCCACAGCGAATGAGCTGTGAGGGTGAATCGGTCTGCCGCTTTTAGCGGCGGCCATGGGTTACAGGCCGGAGGGGTCAGCCTTCCAGGCGTCGCCATCCTTCGCATTGAAGGTCGGGTTGGCTCCGATGGCGCCCACGGCGTAGGTGCCGGTGACGGGGCCGGTCGGCCAGGCCTTCATGTAGCCGGTGGTGGCGTTGGTCAGCACGGCCTGCGTGCAAAGGGCGGTGTTGCCGGCGGCGGCTCCAAGATCCATGGCGCACTGCTCCTTGGCAGATTCGATCTGCTTGAGGTTGGCGACGACGGTCTGAAGTCGGCTGGACTGGCGGGCTCGAACAAAGTTCGGCACGGCGATGGCAAGCAGAATGCCGATAATCAGGACCACGATCATGATTTCGACAAGCGTGAAGCCCTTCTTTTTGTTGGTGCGCTTCATAATTTTCCTCTAGACTCACTCAGGGGCCGCTTGCCTGTTAGGGCATTGGCCTCTGCATTCAGCTTTCCGTCTGTGCGGGCCAATTCGGCTTGCAGAAATACGGGTTTCGCTCCCGGCAATCTAAACATTGTTGCATTAAGATATTTTGATTAGTGTGTTTTGTAATGAGATCGGCTTACAGCAGGCGCCAGAGGTTTGTGTTTCTTCGCCACTGATCCTGAGTTCGGCCCCGAAATGTAACTTCAGGTTGGCCGCTGATCCTTCGGCCATGGGAATTGTATCCCCCTCTAATTGGCTGGTGGTTGGGCCACGGCCCCCGCAAGAAGCTCCAGTTGATCAGCTGGTTGTTGCGGCAAGTGCTGACCACTGCCGCACCACTGGCTCCGCGCTCCATGAGGCACAAATCTCTGGCCTGCTCGATCATCTTCATGTTGCCCAAGATCACCTGGAGCCTGGCCTTGGCACGCGCCTTGGCAAAATTCGGTACGGCAATCGTCAGCAGGATGGCAATGATCAGGATTACGATCATCACTTCCGGCAGGGAGAACGCGCCTCTGCGTGACTTAAGGACGCTCATATTTCTATTCATCGGAAGAATGACCTGTCATCTTCACCGGGGTGGGCTACCAGACGTTGTGCACGGTGGCATTCTGCCGCCACCAGTCGGCCGTCTGATTTCGAAATGTGGGGGCCAGGGCGGGGTTTTGCGCCCAATATCCTTCGTTGCCCATGCTGTTTTCCGGCCATTCGCCATCCATATAGAGGTCACGAACATTGGCGGAGTTGCAGGTGATCATATCCGTCGTGGATGCGCCCCGTTCATAGACGCACATCTGCTTCATGGTCTCGATGGTCTGCAGATTGCCCAAGATTTCATGCAGCCGCGACGTAGCGCGGGCCTTATAGAAATTTGGGATGGCGATGACGAGCAGGATGCTGATGGTGAGGACCACGATCATCAGTTCGGGCAGGGTGAAGGCGCGTCGTTTCATTGCAGTGAGGATTGACTTGGTCCGTTGGCGATCCACCAGTTTTTATCGCGGCCCTGAAAGGTGGGGCTGCGGCCGGCGGGGCCCATGAGATAGGTTCCGGGAATCGGGTCGTATTCGACATTCACGCCTGGCCAACGGCCGTTTGTGTACTGGTCAAGCATGGTTTGGCGGTGGCAATCCTCGCCATTCATGCCCATATAGCTGCCTTCGGGCACGCCCTTTTCCATGATGCATTGCTGCTTGGCGGTTTCCAGGAACGTGAGGTTGGCAATGATGGCCTGCAGGCGCGCGCCGCTGCGGCTCTTGCTGAACTGGGGCACCGCGATGGACAGCAGGATGCCGATGATCAGAATCACGATCATCACCTCGACAAGCGAGAATGCATTGCGCGTGCGCATCACAACAGATCCCACAGGGTTGTGTCGGTGCGCCATTGCTCTTGAGTGCGGTCTCGGAAGGTGACCTCAAGCCGAGCTCCTACGCGTCGGCCCTGGGGAAAATAGACGCCAGAAATGGGCTGATTGTTGGGCCATGCGCCCTGCCAGTAGCCATTCGATTGCAGTGTTTGCCAGGTGCAGTTGTCGCCAAAGCTAAAGCCGCCGACACCTTGTTCGATGTAGCACATTTCGCGGGCGCCTTCAATCCTCTTCATGTTCGCCAAGATCACCTCAAGTCGGGCTCTGGCGCGCGCTTTGGCAAAGGTTGGCAAGGCGATGGCAAGCAGAATGCCGATAATCAGAATCACGATCATCACCTCGACAAGCGAGAAGCCCGCACTTTTGCGGCTGGTCTTCGGCATAGATTAATATTTGGCATGGCATCCCCGCATCTTTAGCGTCCGTCGTGGGGTCTTCGAACCCGAACCAGGCCGCGGGGCGTCTTAGAAAGAGTGAGACGACTGGCAGGAGCCCTCTTGATCGCCGCCGCCCTCCCGAGCTGGGCGCAGTTCAAGCCCAGCATGAAGGAGCAGGCGGAGATCGGCAAAAAGGCCGCTGAGAGCGTGCGGCAGGACAACAAGATGCTGCCGGCCAGCGATCCGCGCTCGGTGATGCTGCGCAAGGTGGGCGAGAAGCTGGTGGCCAGCATCCCCAAGGCCGAGCGCGACCGCAAGCCTTTTGAATACACCTTTGAGGTGATCGACAGCGACCAGGTGAACGCCTTCGCGCTGCCGGGCGGGCCAATTTTCTTCTACACCGGCATCCTGGAAAAGCTGAAATCCGAGGACGAGCTGGCGGGCATCATGGGCCACGAAATCACCCATTCTCGCAACGAGCACTGGGCCAACCAATACAACGATTCGATGAAGCGGCGGCTCGGCCTGCTGGTGCTGCTCGGCTTGGCCGGCGCGAACGGCACGCTGGTGAACGTCGCCGACCTCGCCAACACCGTGCTGGGCGACCTCACCTATTCGCGCCGCCACGAGACCGAATCTGACCGCGTGGGCTACGACCTGATGGCCGCCGCCGGATACAACCCCAAGGGCATCGCCGACGTCTTTCGCATGCTGGGCGAAGGCCGCAACGACCCCGCCTGGACCGAGGTCATCAGCACCCACCCCAACCCCGAAAGCCGGGTGAAGGACATCGAAAACCGCCTGGCCAAAGACCCCAAGCGCGCCTCCTATCCCCCGCTGAAGCCCTGGCCCTTCGCCAAGCCCGGCACGGTGGAC
>JBGSIR010000216.1:0-2977 GCA_041742415.1 Fimbriimonadaceae bacterium
CATGGACGGCCCAGGCTTTGGTCGGCGCGGCGCTGCTGGCGGGCGTGGGCTCGGGCCGGACGGCGGTACCCTAGCGGCTCATGCTCGACAACCTCACTCGACGCCTGGGCTCGGTCTTTGCCGGCCTGAGCAAACAGGGGCGCCTGAAAGAAGAGGACGTGAAGGCGGCCCTGCGCGAGGTGCGGGTGGCGCTGCTGGAGGCGGACGTCAACTTCCGCGTCGCCAAGCAGTTCATCAAAGAGGTCGAAGAGAAGGCGGTCGGCGAGGAGATCTATGGCGTTCTGAACGCCGAGCAGACCCTCATCAAGATCGTGCGCGACCAGCTCGTTGAGCTGCTGGGCGAGGACGTTGACTTCAATTTTGGCGGAAAGCCGCCCACCGTCATCCTGCTCTGCGGCCTGCAGGGCGCGGGCAAAACCACCGCCGCCAGCAAGCTGGCCCATTGGCTGAAGAAGAAGGGCAAGAAGACGATGCTTGCGGCCTGCGACCTTCAGCGGCCCGGCGCCGTGAAGCAGCTTCAGGTTCTGGCCGAGCGCGTGGGATGCGAGTTCTATTCGGATGAATCGGCCGGACCCGTGAACGCGGCCAAGGGTGCCCTTGAGCGGGCGCGGCACCTCTTTATGGATGTGCTCATCGTGGACACGGCGGGCCGCCTGAGCATCGATGAGGCGCTGATGGACGAGCTGGCGCAGGTGCGCGACGCCGTCCAGCCCACCGAGACGCTTCTGGTGCTCGACGCCGCCGTCGGACAGGAGGCGGTGAATGTGGCGGAGGCCTTCCACAGCCGGTTCTCGCTGACGGGGCTCATCTTCTCTAAGATGGACGGCGACACGCGGGGCGGCGCCATCTTGAGCGTGCGCAGCGTGACCGGCGTTCCGGTGCGATTTTTGGGCACGGGCGAGCTGCCCGAGGCGCTCGACTCCTTTAACGCCCGCCGGGTGGCCGAGCGCATTATCGGCATGGGCGACGTGATGGGCCTCATCGAGAAGGCCGAGGAGGCGGTGAACATGGAGGAGGCGGCGGGCCTTCAGGAGAAGATGTCCACCGGCCGCATGGACTTCAACGACATGCTCACCCAGATGCGCATGGTGAGGCGCATGGGGCCGCTGAAGAACGTGATGAAAATGATCCCGGGCTTCAGTCAGGCGGTGAGCGAAGAGGACCTCGACGCCGTGGATGCCGAGGGCAAGATGAAGAGCGTAGAGGCCATAGTCCTCAGCATGACTCCCGCCGAGCGCAGCAACCCAGATATACTGAATGGCTCACGCAGGCGGCGAATCGCCCGCGGCTCAGGCACTCGGCCCGAAGACGTCAACCAGCTCGTGGATCAGCTCTACGAAATGAGACGGCAGATGAAGCAGCTCAGCAAGCTTCAGCAGCGAATGGGAAAGAGAGGTCGAGGGCGGCGGCGCTGACCCGGGCAACGAGGAGACGCACCTTTGGTCAAAATCAGGCTCAAACGACAGGGCAACAAGCACCGGCCCTTCTATCGCATCATCGTGGCGGAGGGACTTTCCCCGCGCGATGGCCGATTCATCGAGATTATCGGCACCTACAATCCGCTTTTGAAAGACGAGAACGGCAAGAGCACCGTCACCCTGAAGAAGGAAAAGGCCCTGAACTGGCTGATGGAAGGCGCGACTCCCACCGAGACCGTGGCCTACATCCTCAAGCGCGAAGGCGTTCTGGAAGAGTTCTTCACCGCCCGCCCCAAGGCCCGCGGCAAGTACAAGTTCCTCGACAAGACCACTTCGGCCATGAGCCAGGCCTCCGTGGTGGAAGCCCCCCAGGCCGACGCTCCGGCTGAGGCCTCTGAATGAGCCTCAGCGCGTTTGTCGGCGCCCTCGTCAAAGAGTGCGTGAACGAGCCCGAAGCCGTCTCGGTTGAAGAAGTCGAAGAGCGAGGCTCTATCGTCTATCGCGTGACGGTGTCTCAGGGAGACATCGGCCGCATCATTGGAAAGGATGGCCGAGTGATCTCTGCCATTCGCCACGTGGTGGCAGGAGCCGGAGGCAAAGCCGGCGAGCGCACCATGGTCAAGATCGTCGAGGCCTGACGATGGCCGAAGAGCCCCACATCCCCATCGGTGAGATCGTGGGCGTATTCGGACTGCAGGGGGCGGTGAAGGTGCGCCCCCTCACCGACTGGGTGGACCAGCGGTTTCGACCCGGCAGAGAGGTTTTTCTGCTGGGCCACGCCATCAAAATCCGGTCGGTCTCCGACCATCGCGGCCAGCTCCGCGTCTATTTTGAAGGCATCGACACCATCGACCAAGCCGAGCGCTTGCGCGGAGTGGAAGTCACCATCCCCGAATCGGACCGGCCCAAGCTGGAGGCCAACGAATACCTCGTCCGCCAGCTCGTGGGCCTCAAGGTCATCGACAAACGGCGCGGCGACATTGGCGAGGTGCTGGCCGTTCAGCAGGGCGCCGCGCAGGATGTCATCGTGATTCCCGGGGCGCGCTTCCCCGCCGTTTCGGCCTTTGTCAAGCGAGTGAGCATTGAAGAAGGCGTGATGGAAGTGGACCTGATCCAGGGGCTTGGCCCCTATGAAGACGACAGCGTGGAGTCGGAGCGAAAATGAGCCTGATCGACGAAGTCACTGTAGAATTTGCCAGCGGTTCGGGCGGCAAGGGCTCAGCCTCATTCCACCGCGAAAAGCACGTCCCGCGAGGCGGCCCCAACGGCGCAGACGGCGGACGGGGCGGCAGCGTGTTTCTGCTGGCCGACCGCCATCTCACCACGCTTTACGACTTCAAGCTCCACCCTTTTCACAAAGCCTACGACGGCAGCGATGCCATGGGCAACAAGAACGGCAAGGACGCCGAAGACCTGGAGATCCGCGTGCCCGTGGGCACCCTCATCTTTGACGCCGAATCGGGCGACACCCTGGCCGACCTGGCCGTCGAAGGCATGAAGTTTGAAGTCTGCCGCGGCGGGCGCGGCGGGCTGGGCAACCTGCACTTCACCAACTCCGT
>JBGSIR010000217.1:0-4362 GCA_041742415.1 Fimbriimonadaceae bacterium
ACCGAACCGGTGGTGCGTCCGGGCGTTGTGGCCAAGGCCCCCGAGGGCTCGGTGAGCCTGGCCGGCATGACCTGGGACGAGGCCGCGGCCGCCATTGAAGCCGCTTGGAAGCCCGCGCTCAACGACCCGCTCAAGTTTCGCTCGACCGAGCTGAAGCAGGCCCCAGAGCCGATGGCCCCCGTTGATTTGGGAGCTGTTCTGGACGTGGACGCAACGCTGGCCTCAGTCGAATTTGACGGGTTCCTGCGCCAGAATCTTCCTCTGGGAGAGCGGCCCTCTGCTCCCTCGGTTATCCCCGTTTTGCGCGTTCGCGAAGACGCCGAAGGTGTGGTGGAGCTTGCCGAGCAGACCGCCGACTTTGGCCGATCCAGCTCCCCGGCCAAGGCCCGGTTTGTTTCGGGCGGCATTGTCACCGAGCCGGAAAAGTCGGGCTATGTGTTGGACGAAGCCAAGCTGGGCGAATCGCTGACGGCCACCCTGTTGGCGGGCGAGCCGGAGATGCCGCTTCCGCTGAAGTCGGCCCCCAAGATGGTTTCTGATGAGGACCTGGCCAAGATCACCGAGGTCATGGCGCAGTTCTCCACTAACTTCAACGCCGGCAAGCGCAGCCGCACCGAGAACATTCGCCTGGCCGCCAAGCTCATTGATGGCACCATCATTCTGCCCGGCGAAAAGTTCAGCTTCAACGGCCACATCGGCCGCCGCACCCGCGCCTCGGGCTTCCAGGTCGCTGGGGTCTATGTCAACGGCACGACCGCCGAAGACGTCGGCGGAGGCATCTGCCAGGTCAGCACCACGCTCTACAACGCCGCGCTCCTCAGCGCGCTCGACATTCCTGTGCGCTCCAGCCACTCGCTGCCCGTGCCCTATGTGCCGCTGGGCCGCGACGCCGCCGTCAGCTTCCCGAACCCCGACCTGGTGGTCGAGAACACCTACGATTTCCCCATCGCCCTTGCGGCCACGGTGAGCGGAGGCACGATCACCTTTCGCGTGCTCGGTCAGAAGCATGACTACGACATCGACATCATCCGAGGCTCGGTGCGCTCAGCTTCCAACGGTGTGAAGAAAGTGGTGGACTCCAGCCTCGGCTATGGCGTGGAGAAAGTGGTGACCAGCGGCGCCTCGCGGCAGAGCATCGCCACTTGGCGCGTGCTGAAGAAGGACGGCGTGGAAGTTCGCCGCGACGAGCTCGGCACGAGCATCTACCGGGGCAGCCCGCGCATCATCGCGCACAACCCGAACGCCAAGAAGCCCGAAGCCCCCGCCGCCCCCACGGCCCCGGTCACGCCTCCGGCGCAGCCAGTCGACAATCCGGGCGAATAGACGCATACTGAATGGGTGAAGAAATTCGCCTATTCCGTTCTTCTCGCAGCCGTCGGCGGTCTGCTCACTTTTGCTCTGGTCCGCCCAGCCGGCGCCGAGGGCCAAGATGCGTCGGCTTCGGTCGGCATCTCGGACTACGCTCAAAAGAGCCCGAACGAAGGCTACTGGCTGGTTTCGCGCGGTCAGCAGGTCTATCTGGTGAAGAGAGTCGGAGACACGGTGAACCGCGTGGACAGCGAAGTTATCCCCTGAGCACCCTCCGCCAGCCGGGTAAACCCGAGCAGAAATGAAGATCGGCATCTTCACCGCACTCTTTGGCGACAAGTCGCTGGACGAAACGCTTGACATCGTGCAGGCCGAAGGCATCCAAGCCGTCGAGCTCGGCGCCGGAGCCTATCCCGGCACGGGGCACATCAACGTGCCCGAGCTGCTCGAAAGTGAGGCCAAGCGCAAGGAGCTTCTGAAGAAGATCCACGACCGCGGCCTCATCCTCAGCGCGCTCAGCGTGCACGGCAACCCGGTGCACCCGATCAAGGAGATCGCCCAGGCTCACCACGAGGCCTTCGTCGGCGCCGTCAAGCTCGCCCCGATGCTCGGCATCAACACCGTGAACGGCTTCAGCGGCTGCCCCGGCGATGGTCCGAATGCGGTCAACCCGAACTGGGTGACCTGCGCCTGGCCCGATGAGTTCCGCGACATCCTGGAATGGCAGTGGAAAGAGGTCGTCTTCCCCTATTGGACCGAGCAGGCCAAGCTCCTGGCCGAGCACAAGGTGCGATTTGCCATCGAAATGCACCCCGGCTTTGTGTGCTATTCCAATGACACGCTGCTGAAGCTCCGCAACGGAGTGGACAACGGCGAGTGGATCGGCGCCAACTTCGACCCCTCGCACCTGTGGTGGCAGGGCATCGACCCCATCGCCGCCGTCCGCCAGCTCGGCATGGAGGGCGCCCTCTTCCACGTCCACGCCAAGGACACCCGCATCGACCCCTACACCTCCTCGCTGAACGGCAACCTCGACGCTAAGAGCTACGGAGGCATCGCCGGCCGCTCCTGGGTTTTCCGCTCGTGCGGCTATGGCCACGACGTCAAGTGGTGGAAGGACTTCGCCTCCGTCCTGCGCACGGTGGGCTACGACTTTGTGCTCTCCATTGAGCACGAAGACGGCCTGATGTCGCCGATGGAAGGGCTTCGCAAAGCGATGGAGTGCCTGAAGCAGGCCGTCATCGCCGAAGACGCCGGCGAAATGTTCTGGGCCCGCGACTGAGTCGGCGTCCGCCGGATAGGTCCTCTCAGGCCTATCCGGCGCCTTTGGGCAAATACATTCAGCGCCTGCTGTCTACTGAATCAGGCTGAATGCCAGCGCGCTCAATGCTCTCCTGAATAGTATTTGAAGTGGACAAGATTCTCGTCTGCGAATTGAACTTGGTGGGTTTTCGAATGGAATCCACTTGTAAAGATTGTCCCCACGACTTCGCCATTGAGCAGGCAGTCCCAAGCATGCGCTTTCCCGGCGACGCGGGGCAGATAGGAGTCTGAAAGCCAAAGAACGAATGACTGAGGATCGGCCAAGATTGGCATCTCGACCAATTTTTCATGAGGCGCCTCGCAGTCATCTCCTAGACACACTGAGTCGCGGGTGACTACGACTCGTATAAGCGGGAGGTCCTTCGAATCAATGAGTCGACGGTTCATGGTTGCCTCTGGTCCTCCACGCGTGCGTCCATTTCATGAACACCTGGAAGTATGATCTGAATTCTTGCATGCCAGATGTGTCCATCTTGGGGGACTGGCCTAGAATCAGGCATTTGGTTTATTCCTTGCACTTTTGATGAAGGACTCAATCAGGGAGCAAGTGCAAGCCACATTTCTGTGAAAATAGTGGGCTCCTTCAGCTCAAGATATGGCGGAATCGATATTGCCTTTGAAACAGTCTAGTGCCAAACTCCCTTGGAAAGTTGAGCAAAGCATGCGACCCTCTCCGACCACAGCACGTTGAGCTTCGCTTGAAAGTCTCCGCTCTCTCGAATCCACCTAGGAAGCGGCTTCAAGTGCTCAAACGAAATTGACTCTTGATAGTCCGCCTGCATCCAGAGCAAGTCGCCGTAGTCTTGGATCCAATATGTGAGCAGCCATTCTCCCGCAGCGAGCGCCAATTCTTCCTCCTCCAGCTCTACAAGAGCTCCAAGCAGGCTGGCTCCCAAGCTGCCGATAGGCCAGCTCCATGGTAGCTCGTGAGGGCTGCAGGCCTGCTGAATTTGATGGGCAACAAAACGGCAAAACGGCTCGGTCAAATCTGGCGAGCCGCGGAAGATTTGATGGGTGAGCACGGACTGGAGTTCATCCAGTTCAAAATAGATTCCAATTGGGCTTCCTTTCCACCGGAGTAGGGCCGCCGCGACAAAGAGGAGTTCTTCGCTCGCCTCAATTGAATCAGCCCACATGGCCGAGCGCAGAGCCTGCCACGGAAACCACTGGAATCCGTGCGGGTGTTCCTCTCCTGCGGCGACAGAGCGGAGCAAGGCAAGGCTGCTCTTCTTGCTAATCCCTTCGCTCTTAGCAATTCGCTTCAGCGCAGCATCACTGGTCCGCGCACGGATGGCGTCAAAGAGATCGCTTTCCGAAGGCGGATAAGCTCCCAATACCGCCTCCGGCAATGTGATGCGCTCCACGAGCGCGAAGTCGACTGGCTGTATTCAAGCCAATCAAGTGCCCTGAATCAACGGCCGTCGGAGTATCCTTCCGTCTATGCTCAAGAAGGCCCTCGCAGAGTTCGTGGGGGTCTTTGCGCTTGTGGTGGTGGCCGTTCTGGCTGTCTACAACATGGCCCCGGGTGGGCTTCTGGGGATTGCGCTGGCGAATGGCATCGTCATCGCCTGCTTTGTCGCCGCTTATGGCCAGGTGAGCGGGGCGCATTTCAACCCGGCGGTCACCCTCGCCATGCTCGCCACGCGCCGCCAAAAGGGCGGGGAAGCCTTGGCCTATCTCGTCGCTCAGTTCGCCGCCGCCTTTGCCGCCTGCGCCCTGCTGCTGGGCATG
>JBGSIR010000218.1:0-3539 GCA_041742415.1 Fimbriimonadaceae bacterium
TGGCCCGCGTGCAGGGCCGGCTCGCCGGTCCCGAGGGGGTGGCCGCCGGGCTGCTCCATCTGTCTCGGCAGCCTGGCGGAGGGGATCTTTCGTCTCTCGACCGCCTCGTTTCCGATGCGGCAGAGGACCTCGCCACGCTTAGGCCCCCAACAGGAATGCGCGTTTAGAAGCGCCAGCCGACTCGAAACTGAACGGTTCGCCCGCCGTCTTCAACAACCCTCGAACTCGGGGCCGCGGGAGATCGCCCGCGAAGGTTTGAGGAGGCTGATTCGGACTCAGAAAGATTGAAGGCGACGGCCTGAAGAACCTGGGCCTCCAGCTCCCAAGGCCCTCGCCGATACACCGCCCCCAGGCGAAGGGAGGCCAGCTGAAATGGATCTGTGAGGACATTCACCTTTGAGCCGATTCCAAGCAGGAATTGGCGAAGCTCACCCGAATAGGTGATGTTGGGATCGAGGAAGCCATAGGACAAGTTGGACTGGAAGCTGAACTCCCGGCTCACCCTCATTTCTGAGTCCAGGCCAAACATCAGCGTATCTATGGCGACGCTTCCCCGCGCAATCGCCTGAAGGCCATCCAGCTGAATGGTGTCATTCAGCCCCAGGTCAAATGCGCTGGGCGTGCGAAGGGCAACCTTCTGCGAAAGCGCAGAAGACATCATCCAGAAGCCGGCTTGAGAGCCGTTGAGATACTTTCGGTCTAAGCGAAGGGCGGCCTCGCGAAAGGACTGACGGTCTTCAAAGGTCCCTAGAGTTCGGCCATTTCCCATGATAGAAGAGTTGGCTTGGGTGGGCTCTTCCATCGAGAAGCTCAGCTCCACTTTGTCGGAGTTTGAAACCGGCGTCGAGGCGCGGCCGGAGAGCGCCAGGCCTTGGCCTGTGCCCGAAAAGGACCAGCCCGGCTGATCGGCCTGGCCTTTGGAGGTTCGGCTGGCCAGCCCCACGGCCAAACTGCCCTCGGTCGAGCCTGAGCTGAATTGGCGCTTGAGGGCGGCTCCGGTTCGGGTCGAGGAGTAGCCGACTTGGGCGCCGGAAAACTCGGTGCGAAAAGCGTCATTCACGACTTCTCCTTCCAAGTCCATCGTGTTCTTGGATGAAAGAAGGATGAGCCCCCACTCTTTCCAGGCGGCTTCGATGTTTAGCCCCGACTGAGTGAAGGTGAGAAGGTCGAAGCGGGGGCCGTCGATGTTGAACCGGGCGTCGAGGTCTCCGTAGTCGAGCTGCGCCCGAACCGAAAACCCCTCCTTGGTCCACTCTTTGCCGCCGGCAAGCGCCCATGTGCCGCCTCGGAGGCTTGTGCCTGTGGCGCGGCCATAGCTGCGATAGATGTCATCGCTGCCCAGGCGCCACTCCAGCCAGCCATCCGGATGGCTGAGGCCGCTTGCGCTTGGCCCTGCCACCCAGCTTGCGCCCCGTGCGCCATCGATGATGCCGCGGTAGGCGTTTTGCGCCCCACAAAGAGACCCCGCGCTGAACAGAAGGAGAATGCCGAAAATGCGGCGAGAAGGACACGGCGAATTCTTTGGCATTCTCTTGAGAAATGGACGTGGGTCAAGCCCGAGACGACTCTGTGCTTAAAGTCAAAAAGAATGGCAGAAGGCAGCCGCACGGCCGCCCCCTGCCATGAGCATTTATTGGAAAGTCCAGTTGCTGTCAGGGAGAAGATCGTCCCAAAAGATGCGCGAAAGCTCATAAACGGTTGTATCCTTGCTCACGAATCGAGGAGTCGATCTAAAAAGATCATTAGCTTGGAAAGAAGGGATCTCATTCTGCAGCATGCCAAGGTGGCTCCTCAGAAAACCTGACCTAGGCGCAGAGTTTCCGACACCAAACACTTCGATCTTGTACCGGTCTCCAGAGGGCACAATCGAAATGCCGGTTGCGGCTCCATTCGCAATTGAAGCAGGAAGAGAGTCAAGCCATTCGTCCAAGCCAAATATCATGCTGCCAGTACCGGTGCCTAGCTGATCATCAGATCGCACAGTCCATAGCACTTCCGTGCCGATCCTCATCCTGCCCAGGGCTGAGCGGAACGGGCCGAAATCCTTCGGCTCTGAATTGAGGCTGCCGCCAGGCACTGGCGCTGTGCTTATATCCCTGAGTGATTGATAGATCCCTAACACATGAGTGGCGTCCGAGAGTTCAAAAACGTTTAATCCTTGAATTTGTTCCAATGCTTCAAGCCGAACCTCAAGCACAGCTTCCGTCACCAGATGGTAGTCGCCCAGCCCTTGGGCAAAGTATGCCTTGGCCTTGGCAGCGCCGCCGCGGCTGGGATTGTGGTCGCCATAGGGGGCAGGGTTGATTTGGCGAGAAGTGAACAGGCCGCCTTGCCCGGCAAACTGCGCCACGGTCTGGTTGAAGTGAGCGGTCGAGGCGGAGTTGACCCGCGGGTCATATTCATAGAGGGAGAAGAGCTACAGCACGTAGCCGATGAAGTTGGCATTGGCCCGCACAAAGGAAAGCTCCAGGCCTTCGTACCGCTTCGGGTCGGCATTGCCCAGCAGGAACGAAGCATCAATCGCCTGACCCTCGAGATAAGGGTTGACGCTTTCCATGATGGCCAGAACCTCGGCAATCTTTGCCTTCACCTGGGCGGGAGTCGGCGAATCCGGGAAGGCTCGGCCGGTCGGCACATTGGAATCGTTGAGGCTGGCGATGATGTTCATCGGCAGCAGGTCCAAGGCCAGCAGCTGGTTCTGCGCGCGGAAGGATGGCGAGGAGGCTCCGTGGATCAGGATGCGCTCCAGCGGGGTGAGCTCCTGCCACTGCGCCGGGCTGCGCGAAGGGAGGGAGGGATCGAAGTTGACATTGACGCCGAACAGATTGCCCATCTCAATGGAGAACAGGGCCGAAGCCGCGATGGAGGCGATGGCGCCGCCGATCTCACGGGCTTCCGCCGTGCTTGCAGTGCGGTGCTCCAGCATGCCGGCTTCGACAACCCGGCGCAGGTTGGCGGCGGTTCTGGGAGTCGTGCCATCGATGATGGCGTTGAGCTGCTGGTTTGACGATTGAGTGGAGCTGCTGCTCCCGCCCAATTCGCAGGCCGACATCACGGCCGCGCCAGCAAGCACGAAGATTGAAAGAGCAAATGGAACGACGCGCGGTACCCTCATTTCGCGAGCAATTCTACCTGTCACTCTATGATTGTCAGGCCTTATTCTTCTCAACGACCTCTTGAAACAATTTAATTCTCAATATTTGTAGTTGACATAGTATAAATTGAACATTCATTCATGTATTTGATTAGATGTGCGATTGCCCACAAATATGTTTTGAATAGTGTTTACACATTGCTTTGTTGACTCATTGCATCGACTCTTGCCCAATCGCTTTTAGGCCAAACTCAGCGGCATGAAGGCGGCGGCTTGGGGGTTGTGGGCGGCCGTTATGGCCACCGGCTGCGCCTTTGCCGGAGCGCAAGCCCCGGCGGACGGCCGCTACCGGGGAGTGTCGGTGAATCAGGTTCGCCCGCTGTTGAAACAGCCCACCCTGGCCCGCGCCTATGCCGATGCCCGGCTGAATTCGCTCAGAAAGGGC
>JBGSIR010000219.1:0-11293 GCA_041742415.1 Fimbriimonadaceae bacterium
GCGGCGGCAAGGGCACGCCTCAGGCCAAAGTGGACGCCCTGCTCGACGCCGGCGCCACAGTCGCCGACCGCACCAGCGATGTGCCTGGCCTCGTGAAGCAGGCGCTGGCCGCAAAGGTCTGATCAACTGAAAGGGCGGTCCTCGTGGGTCCGCCCTTTTTCGGCCTTTCGGGGATGAATGGGCCATCATCTGCGAATGCACCGCTCCTCAACTCTCTCTTCCAGCCAGAGGAGCGCATAAAGACCATGCTCGACAACGCAGCCATTCGCGCCGCGAGCTGGAGCAGGGTTTCAGAATTCGGCGGGGCCAAGAATCCTGAGCTGCCGCTGCTCGATTTCCCTGAATTCCGACTGAGAAAGCTGGCCGAAGTCGAATCGCGCTGCTGGCGCTCATTCCAATCGCCGTGGTGATGGCCGGCGCCCCCACCGAATTCGCCCTGCCCTTCATCGAGGCCAACGACCTCTTTGGCACATTCACGCCGCAGGAGCAGGCGATGCTGGAAGGCCGCGAAATTGGCGAGGAGGCCGAAGCCGACCTGAGCTGGGCGGCGGAGGAAATCTCCGTTCTGGCGTGGAGCATTGGATCGCTGAAGCGGCTGGAGCCCGAGCAGTCCGCCCCGGATGACCTCACTGCGGCGCTCCCCGCTGTCGATGAAATCGTGGCGAATTCCGGCTGGCGCGACGGGCTCAAGTTCAAGCCCATGGAGGAGCAGCTCCTCCAGCTTGACCTGCTCTACTGCTGGCACTGGGCTTCGGTCGAGATGTGGATGGGCGGACGGGAGTCGGAAGTTTTTGAGCCTGGCCGCGCCCTCTACCGCCGCCGCGCCATGGAGTGGATTTTGAACCCCGCTGCCGATTGGGACAATCTCGATCTGGATTCGGAGTGGACAGCCGGGTAAAACCCGGGCATGCTTCGCCGCGCGGCCCTTTGGGCCCTGCTCCTTCCCGCCCTCTCGCTCGCTCAGCCCGCTGACCCAGCCTGGTTCAAAAGCTCCGAGTGGCGCTTGGTCGGCCCCTTCCGCGGCGGCCGCAGCGTTGCCGTCACGGGCGTGCCGGGCAGCCCCAATCAATACTACTTTGGAGCCACGGGCGGTGGAGTCTGGAAGACCGAGGACGCCGGAGACACCTGGTTCAACGTCAGCGATGGCTTCTTCAAAACCGGCTCGGTCGGAGCCATCTCCGCCGCGCCGTCAAAGCCGGAGACTGTCTATGTCGGCATGGGTGAGACCGCCATCCGCGGCAATTTGACCTATGGCGACGGCGTCTACCGCACCGATGACGGCGGCAAGACCTGGCGGCACCTGGGCCTGAAAGAGACCCAGTTCATCAGCCGCGTTCGAATCCACCCTCAGGACCCGGAAACAGCCTGGGTCGCGGCGCTGGGGCCCGTCTTCAACGCCTCTTCCGAGCGCGGCGTCTTCAAGACTACTGACGGCGGCAAAACCTGGCGCAAGACGCTCTATGTGGACGACCGCTCCGGCGCGCAGGACCTGACCTTTGCCCCGCAGAACCCCATGGTTCAGTTCGCCAGCACCTGGACGGCGTGGCGCAATTCGTGGTCAATGAACAGCGGCGGCCCGGGCTCCAAGCTCTGGCACTCCACCAATGGCGGCGAATCCTGGAATGACATCTCCGAGCGGCCCGGCCTGCCCGCCAAGCCCTGGGGCAAGATCGGCGTCAGCATCTCTCCCGCCGACCCCCAACGTGTATATGCGCTCATCGAAGCCTTCGATGGCGGCCTCTTCAAAAGCGACGACGGCGGCCAGACCTGGGATCTGATGAACAGCAGCCGGAACATCCGCCAGCGCGCCTGGTACTACACGCGGGTTTATGCCGACCCGGTGGAGAAGGACACGGTCTACATCAACAACGTCAGCTTTTACCGCTCGACCGACGCCGGCAAGACTCTCCGCACGGTGCGCACGCCCCACAGCGACAACCATGACCTCTGGATCAACTCCGAAGACCCGCAGGACATGATCAACTCGAACGACGGCGGCGCCAACGTGACCAAAGACGGTGGCCGCACCTGGACCGAGCAGGACATCCCCACCGCCCAGCTCTACCACGTCTCCACCGACAACGCCTTCCCCTACAACCTCCTGGCCGCCCAGCAGGACAACAGCACCGTCCGCATCCCCAGCCGCACGTTTGGCCGAGGCATCACCGCCGAAGACTGGACCAGCACAGCCGGCGGCGAAAGCGGATATGTCTCCGCCAAACCCGACGCCCCGCATATCGTGCTCGGCGGCAGCTACGGAGGCTATTTGGAGGTCCGCGACCATCTCAAGAACACCAGCCGTGATATCAACGCCTGGCCGCTGAACCCCATGGGCGCGGGCGCCGATGTGCTGATTCATCGGTTCCAATGGACCTTCCCCATCGTCTTTTCGCCTTTCGATTCCGACGTGGTCTATGTCGGCAGCCAGCACGTGCTGCGCTCCACCGACCTCGGCCGAAGCTGGCAGCAGATCAGCCCCGACCTCAGCTACAACGACAAGTCGAAGCAGCGCTCCAGCGGCGGGCCGATCACCAAAGACAACACCAGCGTCGAATACTACGGCACGGTCTTCACCATTGCCCCCTCCACCAAACGGCGGGGTCTCATTTGGGCCGGCACCGATGATGGCCGCATTCACCTCACCACCAACGAGGGCGGCACCTGGACCGAAGTCACACCCGAGGGGCTGATGGAGGACTCCATGATCAGCCTCATCGAAGCCTCGCCCCACAACCCCGCCCGCGCCTACGCGGCGGTGAACCGGTACAAGCTGGGCGACCGCACCCCCATGATCTACATCACGGAGGACTACGGCAAAACCTGGCGCCGAGCTGAATCTGGCATCGGCGCCGAGTCTTTTGTGCGCGTCGTGCGCGAAGACCCCGAGCGCCAGGGCCTGCTCTATGCCGGCACCGAGCGCGGCGTCTATGTGAGCCACGACAACGGCGGCGGCTGGCAGCCCATCCAGCTCAACCTGCCCGAAGCGCCGGTGCATAATCTTGTGGTGAAAGATGGCGACCTCGTGGCCGCCACGCACGGCCGATCACTCTGGATTCTGGATGACCTCACGGCGATTCGCCGCGCCAGCACCCAGGCGCCAGGACTCGCCCTGATTGCCCCCGAACAGGCATGGGATGTGCGCTGGGGCCCCGACCCCGCGCCGGAAGTGAGCGCAGGCGGCAACCCAGACGGCGGCTTGGTGGTGGCCTACAGCCTGCCGGAAAAGGCCGAGACTGTTGCCATTGAAGTGCTGGACGGCGCCGGAGAAGTGGTGGGCCGGGGCTCGCGCCTTTCCACCGATCCTGGCTTCCATCGAGCCAGCCTCAGCCTGAGCTATCCCAGCTATCAGCGGACCCGCCAAATGGTGTATTGGGGCGCCTTCCCCAGCCCCATCCCTGCCCCGCCGGGTGAATATCTCATCCGCCTGACGGTGGATGGCGAGACGCGCGAGGCTAAATCCAACTGGCGGCCCGACCCGCGCAAAGGGGGCAGCGACGCTGACTTTGCCGAGATGACCCGCTTCGCCCGCCAAATCGCTCGCGATGTCGACCGCGCCAACCAGGCGGTGTATGACATCCGAGCCATGCGGGAGGCCATCAGCGAGCGCATCGAGGCCAAGCCCGAGCTTCGCCGCGCGGGCCTGCGCACTGTCGCCCAGCTTGAGCGGGTCGAGGAGGCCATCCACCAGACCAAGGCCGAAGCCGGCCAAGACCTGCTCAACTTCCCCATCCGGCTGAACAACCAGCTCGCCGCCCTGATCGGGGCCGTGCTGGGCAGCGAGGGCCGGCCGACGGCGCAGACCTATGATGTCTATGAGCACCTGATGAAGCTGCTCACCAAGGAGCTTGCGGACCTGGACTCGCTGAGAGCCAACGAAGTCCCCGCATTCAGCGCTCAGTGCCAGGCGCTCGGTCTGGAGCCCATCCCCCTCAAAGCCGAAGACCCCGCGGAATGACCCGATTGGCGCCGTCAGCGCAAAGCAAATCTTGAGCTCTTCGCCCTGCATTCGCAGGAGGAAGAGCTCAAAGAGGTTTTTCAATCCAAGCCCCCCCTAGAGGCGAGGCGTATGCCTTTCGCGCATTTGCGCGTGAGGCAACAGCACTCAGCTAAACGGAGTCAAGCCTAATTGAGCCCAAAGAATTTTGGCGGCGTTTGACCACTCGAAATTCACTGCCTCACCTTAGCTGCGTGATTCTCCTCGGGCAGGCAAAGTGCAAATGAAAAACTTAGACACCTTGACTCCAGACCTCCTTAAGCGCCTTGCCGAAGATCGCTGCATGCCGAGCGTTTCAATCTATCTTCCCACCTCAAAAGCAGGGCGAGAGACGCTTCAAAGCCCCATCCAACTTAAGAACCTCGTTTCGACGGTGGAGCAGGAGCTGATGGCTTCAGGCTCCTCCTCCGACAAGATTGACGCCCTCCTTGGCCCCGTCCGAGATCTCTTGACTGCGTCTGATTTTTGGCAGCATCAAGACCACGGACTTTGTCTCTTCATCACCCCATCAAATGTCCGCATGTACTCTTTGCCCTACACCGTTTCGCCACGTGTGTACGTCGGAGAAACCTTCGATTTGGTGCCGGCTCTTGCCATCCTAAAGGAAACCAGCTTCAGCGTCCTCGCCCTCAGTGAGAACCAGGTTCGCTTGTTCAGCGCAGACCAATACGGCATGTCTGAAGTCGAGATCGAACAAATGCCAGCCAACATGGCCGACACATCACTGGCAATCGACACTGAAAGGCAGCAGCAGCGGCACGGCGGCGCATCAGGCCCGCCTACCTATTTCGGATCGGGATCTGGGTCAGAGTCAAGTGACCAGGATAAGGAACTTAAGCGCTTCTTTTCCAGCATTGATGCCGCAGCTTCCGGCTACTTTCAAGAAAACCGGGCTCCCCTGCTGCTGGCCGGAGTCCAGCATCTTCTTCCGATCTATCGATCCGCCAATACCGCAGCCGAAATCTGGGATGCGGAAGTTCACGGGAACAAAGACCGAACTTCAATAGAAGAGCTCCATGCGCAATCTTGGTGCATTGCCGCTCCATACTTCGAACACACTCAGGAAGAAATCAAAGAGACCTTTCACCAGATGATGAGCGCCGGAAAAGCAGCCAAAGGGTTGAAGGAGGCTGAGAAGGCCGCTGAAGCAGGACGCATCCAGGCTCTCTTTGCATCTAATCAGGCTGATAGCTCGCCGGAAATCAATCGAGTTGTCAGCTTAACGCTCTCCAAATCCGGAAATATCTACTCTCTTCCCGAAGCAGAGATGCCCACGACGGAAGCGATCGCCGCGACGTTTCGGTATTAAAAGGCTAAACATGCTGAAGATCATTGTAAACTCATCCAACAACATCGAGATTGATGAAGTCATGAAGCAGGAAGTGGCAGAACTGATTGAGCCCAGACTCAGACGCTTTGCCGACCGACTCACCAGAGCAGAGGTCTACGTTGAAGACGAAACAAGCAACAAGCGCCCGCAAATGGACAAGCGATGCATGATGGAGGTGCGGCCTGAGGGAATGCACACATTGAATGTAACCGAGCACGGACCAACTGTTCATCAAGCCGTGAAATCCGCCACTCAAACCATGGAGCGCATGCTGGACGATGCCTTTGGTCGTCTCGACTCGATCAATGATCGCGCGCGCAGGGCAGACAATCTCAAAGACGACTTCAGGTGAGACTCCGATCGTAAGTCCTGTCAATGGTGTGCCCGCACAAAACATGCCTCGCAAAGCTCAGTAAGGCAGTAAAGTGGGCCTATGCACATGGGCGCATTCTCCGTCAGCCTCGCCGTCAAAGACCTCGCCGCCTCGCGGGCCTTCTATCAGGCTCTCGGCTTCGAAGCCTTTATGGGCGACGGGGAGGGATGGCAGATGATGCGCAGCGGCGACACCGTGATCGGTCTTTTCCAAGGCATGTTCGAATCCAACATCCTCACCTTCAACCCCGGCTGGAATCAGAACTGCGACACCCTGGAAGGCTTCATGGACGTGCGCGCCATCCAAGCTGACCTCAAGGCAAAGGGCATTGCCTTCGTACAAGAAGCCGACCCCGGCGCCACCGGCCCGGCAAGCGCTGTCCTCACCGACCCGGACGGCAACGTCATCTTGATCGACCAGCATGTCTGAGGCCACGATGGACCTGATTCAAGCCACCAAAGTTAAAACTGTGAGTGCGATGGAGATGTTCCTCCGCAACTTCTCGCATGTTCCAGAAGATCGCCTTGACTGGGCGCCCACGCCGACGGCGAAATCTGCCCTTCGCATTGGCGCGCATACGGCGCTCTATGCAGAGCGATTCGCGAAAATGATCAGCGAACAAAGCCTGCCGCACCCAAATAACCTCCATGAGTGGCTGGCCGAGAGAGAGCGTGAAGAGATTGCCGTTCGGTCGCGTGACGAGGTTGCGAGCATCTTTCGGGCCGGAACAGCAAAGGTGCTTGAGGCCCTGGACAGTATCGTGCCTGCTGTCTTGGAAACAAGCCTCGACTCAGGCCAGGGCTGGAGCATGTCCATGATCCAGGTCATCGGCCTCCCAGAATTCCACGCCTTGGCGCATATGGGCCAAATCGACTACCTGCAAACCTGCTGGAACGATCAGGAAATCTACGTCGGATAAATCGACAATTGTGTGGTACCCCGGACGGGATTCGAACCCGCGATTTCCTCCGTGAAAGGGAGGCGTCCTAAACCGCTAGACCACCGGGGCGAGGCTGGATGATGATATCCCGGGAGGGCTGGCTTTCGCCAGGCCGTCCCGGGATGGACCCTATTTTGAGGTTGTCGTGTTCCCCGTTTTCACTCGGTTCACCGGAGCCAGAGGCTCTTCGGTGGACTTTGAGGGCGCCGCAGGAGGGGCCGTCGGAGCGGGTTCGGAGGGTGTGGGGAGAGGGCGAACGCTCGGCTCAACCGGCATCTGCGGCGTCAGGGGCATATAGGCTCCCGGCTCGGCCTGTGTGCGCGGCGCAGGCACAGGGCGAGGCGAGGGATTGGCCTGGACCTCGACAGCGGCCGACGCCGAGGCGGCTTGGGCAGCCTTCACGCCGAGAACCCGGCGGGCTCCGGCGTAGCGGCGGTCGTAATAGCCGCTGGTCATGGAGCTGACCATCACCTTGCCGCCGCCGCTGCTGGCGTGGATGAACTGAGAAGCGCTGATCGCGATTCCCACGTGGCTCACACGGCTTCCGCGCGTCTTGAAGAAGACAAGGTCGCCGGCGCGAATCGAGCCGCGCGCGACGGGCTGGCCAAACTGCGATTGAGCGATGGACGTGCGAGGCAGCTTGACGCCGTGCTTGGCAAAGACAAACGTGGTGAACCCGCTGCAGTCAAAGCCCGACCGCGAAGTGCCGGCCCACCGGTAGCGAACTCCCATTTGAGCCCGAGCCGTGGCCAAGAGGCTGTTGGCCGTGCCTGTGGGCATCACCGCCGCCGGAGCGGGGGCAGGGGCGGCTTTGCGCTCGGCCATCAGCTTCTGCGCATCGGCCGCGGCCAAAGGAGTCAGAAAATCAGCGCGAACCCAGCCGGCCCGCTTGTTGTGCCAATCGGCCTTCACCCAATCTCCCGAACGCTCCAGCACCTTTCCAAAGTCCCCGGAGCTCACCAATCCGACTTGGCTGCGCTGCGTGCTCGGGCCGGAACGCAGACGGACGCTGCTTCCCTTCGCCTTGACATACTCGGCGCTCTTGATGGCCGCCGGAACAGCGACCCCGGCTGAGGAAGTCTTGATTTGGGCGGCGGCCTGCGGGCTGCTGATGCCCTGCACCATGTCTCCGCGAACCCAGCCTTTGACGCCCTTCGAGAAATCAACTTTCAGCCAGCCATTCATCTTGTCGCGAACGACGCCGACCTGACCGGTGGTGACCTTGCCAACAACGTCCCGCTGAGTGCTTGCCCCGGACCGAACGCGAACGTCGGTCTTGACGACCTTGACTCGGCCAGAAGCGGCCGCAGAAGGCGCGGGGGCAGGCTTTGACGCTGCAGGGGTCGGAGCCGGAGCCGCACCAGACGGGACTGCTGCGGTGGCGACGGTCATATCGCCGCGCACCCAGCCGGTCTTTCCAGAATCGGTGCGAACCTTGATCCAGCCATCGAGCCGATCCAGGACCGTGCCCGCTTCGTCTTCATTCAGGGTCGCCACGACGTCGCGCTCGCTGGAGGCACCGGTGCGAAGGTTCACGCCATCTTTGATGATGCGAACTCGGTCGACCGAAGAGGTGGACACCGGAGGCGTGGGCAAAGGCGTTGGAGCCGGGGCAGGAGCCGCTGAAGGGGCAGGAGCCTGGCCTTCCGCAGACGAGACAAGGTCTCCACGAATCCAGCCTTGGGTGGTGGGGCTCAGGCGAATCTGCACCCAGCCATCGCGCTGGGCGAGGACCGGACCAGATGCGCCGCGCTGCACCAAAGCCACTCGGGCATGACTTTGGCCCGGGCCAGAGCGGACGATGACGTTTTGCGCCACAACGCGAACGGTGCGGGCAGAAACCTGAGGGGCAGACGGCTTAGCCGCGCCAGGAACCTTCAGAACCTGGCCAATCTGGAGCTTGGTCCAGTCGACGCCGGGATTCAGCTTGTGAAGCTCCTCGCGCTTGATGCCGAGGCGGCGGCTGATGGCCCAGTCGTTGTCCCCATTCTCCACTTTGTAGTCCCGGACAGACTCCTGCCGCGCGAGCTGGGGCTCGGCTTGGCCGAAGGCAAATCGGGCGGGGATGAGGACGAGAGTTCCTTCGCCGAGCCGCTGGCCATTCAGGCTGGGATTGGCGCGCCGAACGGCGGAAATGTCGGCTTGATAGCCGGTGGCAATTCGAGCCAAGGACTCGCCAGACTGGACAAAATGAACCTGAGCCGGCGTGTAGTCGGGGCTGCTGGCGAGCAATGCGCCAGCGATGAGAGCGATGATCAAACTGAAGACTCCTCCGCGGCTGACCGATGACACAGGCTTCCGTGCCTGGCCGTCATCTCTTTCGGACAGCTTAGACATGGTACCGCACCTCCGCTTTCAAGCGGAAATTTCCTGGGCGGCGGCGCCCGCACGGTGCAACATAGTCTCCTGCATCGTCCTTACTGGACCAAGACGAAGCTCCCCCGGCCATTGATTCGCCCGCCTTCCCATGCTCAGCATTCTCATTGTTAATTGGAACACTCGCGCACATTTGGAGAGATGCCTGCTTTCTCTTCGCGCGCATGCGCCCTTTGCCGAGCATGAGGTGATCGTTGTTGACAATAAAAGTCAGGATGGCAGCGCCGAGATGGTCGAAGCGCAGTTCCCTGAAGTCAGGCTCTTTGCGCTCGACGCCAATACCGGATATGCCGGAGGAAACAATGTGGCGTTTTCTCAGGCGAATGGAGACCGAATGCTCACGCTGAACCCCGATACGGAGTTTGTCGATGACACCATCGACAAAGCGCTGGCCTATCTGGAGGCAAGGGTGCGGCTGGGGGCGGTCTCCGTGCGTCTGATTGGCCCTGACGGCGAGGTGCAGTCATCGGTGCGCGGCTTCCCGACCCTCCGGGGTGTCGCCGGAGCTTGGCTGGGGCTCGATCGGCTTTTTCCAAATTCCCGCTGGGCCGAATATCGGCTCCCGAATTTTGACTATTCCGTCACCCAGCCCGCGCCTCAGCCCATGGGCACCTTCCTGCTGTTTCGCAAGGAGGCTTTGGAGGCCGCCGGCGGCTCAAAGCGGCCGTTCGACCCGCAGTTCCCCATCTTTTTCAACGAAGTGGACCTGCTGTGCCGAATGAAAGAGGCGGGCTGGTCCTGCGCCCATCTGGCCGATGGTCAGGTTCTGCACCACCACGGAGCAAGCACGCGGCAGGTCCGCAAGTCCATGATTTGGGAGTCACACCGCAGCCTCGTGCGATACTGGCGGAAGCACGTCACCGGGCCCGCGCGCCTGGCCCTGCCTTTGGCCGCCGCGGTGGTCTGGCTGGGAGCATTGGCGCGCGCAAGAGGCTGGCATGCCGGATTTCAAGCTGAGCATCACGATCTGCTCATGGAACACGCAGAGCGACTTGAGAGCCTGCCTCCAAAGCCTGCGGGACTGCGGGAATGAGGCGGAGTTCGAAGTCATTGTGGTGGACAATGCCAGCCGCGACGGCTCCCCCGACATGGTTGAGCGCGAGTTCCCCGAAGTCCGGCTCCTGCGCCAATCCACAAACCTTGGCTTCACCGGCGGCCACAACTTGGCTCTGAGGGAGCGGGCTCACCCCCACGCCGCGCTCTTGAACTCCGACACGGTGGTGCACCCGGGCGCCATCGCGGAGCTTGTGCGGCACATGGAGGCCAATCCCGATCACGGCGTCGTTGGGCCGAAGCTCCTGAACCCAGACGGCTCGCTTCAATACTCCTGCCGCAGGTTCCCCAACCCAGTGGCCGCCGCCTTTCGCAGCACCTGGCTGGGTCGAATCTTTCCCAACCATCCTTCCCTGCGCGCCTATCTGATGCGCGACTTCACCCACGACCGGCCCGCCGAGGTGGACTGGCTCAGCGGCGCCGCCATGTTTCTGCGCGGAGAGCTCCTCGACATCATCGAAGGCCTCGACCCGGCCTACTTTATGTACTGCGAAGACGAAGACCTCTGCTGGCGAGCCTGGGAGGCGGGCTTCAAGGTGGTGTATCAGCCGGCGGCCGTTGTGACCCACGCAATCGGGCGCAGCACCGACCAAGCAGCGAATAGAATGATCATTCGCCACCATCGTTCGATGTACCGCTTCTACACCCATCGCATGCTTCGCCGAAAGCCTCTCATCCTCCGCCCCCCCTTGGCGCTCGCGGCTTTGCTGGGCCTGAGCCTGAGGGCAGGGACGGCCATCGCCAAAAACGGCTTCGACTCCCTGCGGCGGAGCGTTCAAAGATGAAAGGCATGATCACGCTGGAAAGGGCGCTTCTTGCGCTGGGCTATGGCCTGATGGTCCTCTCGGGAGGCCAGGTTGGGGCCGAAGCGATGCCCGGGGCATCCCTCATGACGGCCATCACCGGCCAGGCCGAGGCGGTTTCGATGACCAAGGCCCTCATGGCGCTCTGCTTTGCGGGGGCCATGGCCGCAGTTCTGCTGAAAAACCGGGTGATCACCATTCCTCGGCCCAAAATCGCTCTCGCACTGGGCCTGTTTCTCACGCTGATCACCGTCTCTGCCCTTCCCGCCGTCTTCCGCGACCCCGCGGGCGAGGCCGTGGCGCGGTGGATCTGCGCCCTTTTGGCTTTGGGCGCCACCGTCATGGTGGTCGGTCGAGGCCGGGGCCCCTGGGCGGCGGGCGCGATCCTGATTGCCTTAGCCAGCCTGGCGGCGCTTCGAGGCAT
>JBGSIR010000220.1:0-4787 GCA_041742415.1 Fimbriimonadaceae bacterium
GGCGCAGGGCCAGGAGTTCCGCAGCAACGTGCACCGGGGCGGCCGAAGTGAAGCCGTGGAGCTGGACGCCGTTCAGACTCGCACGGCAGTTCGGGCGGCCCAGATTCTCGGGCTGAGGGTGTGCGGTGTGGACATGCTGGAAAGCTCCTCTGGGCCACAGATCATTGAAGTTAACTCCTCGCCGGGCTTGGAGGGCATCGAAAAGACCACCGGCGTGGATGTGGCCGGAGCGATTATTGAATATGCAGAAGAGCAGGTGGCATTTCCTGAGCTGGATATTCGAGAGCGGTTTTCGGTGACTCGGGGCTATGGCGTGGCAGAAGTCATCATCGCTCAAGACTCGCCCTTTGCCAACAAAACGATTCGCGACGCCGGGCTTCGGGCATTGGATATTGTCGTCTTGTCGCTGGATCGGGGCGGGGAAGTGATTCCAAACCCGAACTCTTCGCGTGAGCTTCGTCCGGGCGACCATCTGCTGTGCTTCGGAAAGCTGAGCGAAATGAAGGCGATGATTCCGATTCGAAAGAAGGGACGGCGGCGCAAGCGTCCGATCATTACAAAGAGTTCATGATTGGGTACCGCCCAGACTTGACGCCGAACGAGCCTCACTGGTTTGAAATTGAAGCCACGACCAACCCGATGGGGCTCTCCATTCGCGTGCCTTTCTGCCGCATTACTGCCCCCAAGCCGGGCCCTGTTGTCACCGTGACCGGCGTGGTGCACGGTGATGAGCTGAATGGCGCGGCGGTGATCCACGAGCTGCTGCATGACAAGAACCTAAAGCTCCGCTGCGGCGAGCTTGTGCTGTGTCCGGTGGTCAACATGCCGGCGCTCAACTTGCGTTCGCGCTATCTGCAGGATCGGCGCGACTTGAATCGCTGTTTTCCTGGTCAGACCAAAGGAAGCCAGGCGGGACGCTATGCCGCCGCGGTTTTTGACGCCATCATCCGGCCGGCCAATTATCTGATTGACCTGCACACGGGCGGCAGCCAGCGCACCAACATGCCGAACTTTCGGGTTGATTTGGATGATGCCAAGGCGGTGGCCCTTGCCGAGGCGGCGGCGCCCGCGATCCTCGTGCATTCCAAGGGCACTGTAGGCTCGCTGCGTCGAGAGGCGTCGCGGGCCAATGTGACCGCGGTGACTTTGGAGGCAGGCGAAACGCAAAAGTTTGAGGAGGAGGTTGTCCGCTACGGTAAGGAGTCGATCCTCAACATGCTCTCCTCGCTTGAGATGATCAGTCGTCGCCGGCGAAAGGCGCAGTCGGTGAGGGTGCGGAGAACGGTGTGGCTTCGGGCCCCGATCGGCGGCATCGCCCGGCTCACGGTTGGAGCGGGGGATGCGGTGGCCATTCGCCAGCGCATCGCGGTGATCCTCGACGTGGCGGGCCGGGTGATCGGCGAGGTCAATGCCCCTTTTTCGGGGCTTGTGATCGGTCTGAACGCCGACCCGATTTGCCATGAGGGCGACGCCCTTCTGCACCTGGCCAGGCCAGTGCGTGGGGGCAGCGCGGATGCCTTTCAGGGAAGAAAAGACCCGCATGGCCTGCTCTCGGATGTGGCCCAAGAGCTTCGCACGCGGGTTCATTTGTGGCCCGAAGAGGGCGGCGGCAGCTAGTCGGCGGCCGCGCTTTCGTTCTTCAGCTCGGCGCCTTTGAGGTTGAGGGCAAGGTCGCCGTTCACGGCGCTTAGGTCGATTCGGCCTTCGCCAGCGCCGAGGCGTCCGGTGATCTTCATTTCTTCGGAGATCAAGTCGTCCAACTCCAACCCGCACGAGACTGCGCCCTGAAGCGTGCTCATGCTCACGACGGCGCTGGAGCCCTCGGGAGCCTCCAGTCGAATGTCACCCGAGACCGTGCGCGCCTGCAGGCTGCCCGTCACGGGCTGGCTGAGCGAGCCCGAGATGTCGCCGGAGGCGGTTTCGAAGGTCATCGACTGGCTGTCGACTTCCTTGATTTGGATGTCGCCGGAACTCGTGCGCAGGGTCAGGCTGCCTTCAACATCTCGCACCTGAATGTCTCCCGACTTCGTTTCGATCATCGCCGTGACGCCCTTCGACTCCACGAGCCGAATGTCGCCGGTCGCCAGGTTGGCGTTCAGGGCCCCCTTCACACCGCGCAGCTCAACCGAGGCGCTGGCCGTTCGGAGGTGGCAGGGCGCGGCAGTGTCAAGAACCGAAAGGCTGCCAGTGTCCTGGTGCGCCTCAATTTCGACCCCGGCAGGCACATAAACCGTTCCGGAGATGCGGCTTTCCGACCGCTCTTGAATGCGAAGGATCACCGATTGGTCGGTCTCTTCAATCACGGGGTGATAGGCGTCGGCCTTGGCCTGCGCCTCCTCCTGGCTGCCTCCGCGGAAGGTGAGGGAGAGGTCCATGCTTCCCAGCGCGGCTCCGCCCTGAACCTTCAGCTTGCCAGCATGAGAGTGAATGATGAGCTTTTTGCCCTCGGGCACAGCCACAGGGAGCTGCACTTTTTTCACGGCTTGGGAGCCAAAGATAGAGCCAAAGCTCATGCCGCTGTCTTCGGCGGCGGCGCGCACGGCGTCGGCGCCCTTCACCACGCCATCTTTCACCTGTTCGGCAATGTCCTTCCAGTTGATGTTTTGGCTGACATCCTTGGTGATCTTTTCAATGCTGCTCAGGATAGAAGCGAAAGGCTTTTCGGACTTTCCAGGCTCGGCTTTCGCTTCTGCTTGGGGCTCAGCGGCCTCTTCGGCCTCATCGTCCTCGTCGGGGCCGCTGAAGGCGTCCACCAGTTCGGCGGCGTCGTCGGGACTGAGCTTGCCTTCTTGGACAAGCTTCATAATGCGTCGAACTTCTTCCTTCATTTCACTCCCACTTCCTTGAGCTGCTGTTTGGCCTCGGCGGCCGAAATTTTGCCTTCTTCCAAATCCGCAAGGACGCGGCGCTTGGCTTCGCTGGTCTTTTCGCGATGCTTGTCGGGCCGGCGCTCCGGCTTCACGGGCTGGAGATCAAGGGCTTCGAGGAGCGCATCCAGCCGCGCCCTCACCGTGGGATAGCTGATGCCAAGCTCCTTTTCGACGGTGCTGATGACGCCGCGGGAGCGCAGGAACACCTCGAGGAATTCGCTGTGCTGACGGTCCAGAGTTCCCACGCGGGGCACCTGGAATCGCCCGCGAATGGTGACCGAGCCGTCGTCTGAGCTCAGCTCAGAGACGTAGAGCGGTCTCCCGCTGATCGGGCATTCTGCAGGAATGTCTTGAAAGTCCTTTTGCGCCATAAGCAGTGCCATCCCGGTGGCTTCCTTGGATGCTACTCTGAATGATCGGCGCCCGTTGCGCCTTCTGGATGAAAATTCCTAAGGAGGACCCTTAGAATCCCAAAGCTTGAAGGGCTTCCATAGCGCGAGCGGCAGAGATCTCTGAGACCTCCTGGCCTTCCTCGGGCTCCAAGGCGGTGATGCGGCCTTTGGGGGGCATCCAAAGGGCGGGAAATCCTCGGCGGAAGAGGGCCACGGCGGGGCAGCCGCTGGCGGCGGCAAGGTGCATGATGCCATTGTCCAGCGTGAGGCAGGCCCGACATTGGCTCAGCGCGCCGCAGACTTCCGGCAGGGTCATCGTGCCCCGCAGATCACGGACTAGACCCTCGGCCACGAGGGCTGCTTCGGTGTCTGAGCCCAGCCAGAACTGCCCCTGAGCCTTGGGCTTCGCGCCCAGTAGGCCGACGCTGAGGCCCATGGCGTTCAGCGCGGTGATGGCCTCCCGCCATGCATTCAGGCTCCACAGCTTGTTCTCCAGACTGGCGGAGCAGGCGATGAGAATGTCCGCGGTGGGCTCGGCGGGGATGCGGCGGGGCGCGAAGGGCGGAGGAACCGGGCCCTCCAGGTAGGCGAGGCGGCAGAAGATTTCGCCGATATAGCCGGAGGCCAAAATCGGATGGGTTTCGGTGAGCGTGGGGCTCAGCCAATTTCGGTCATCGGCCAGCTCGCCCACCGCGTCTTCGGCATAGGGCAGAGACGCCCGGCCGATTGGGCCCAAGCAGGGGCCGACCACCGGCGTGTCTTCGCCGGCAAGCAGGGCGGTGGTGGAGAGGGCATAGGCGGAGCCTTCGTTGCTGATGACGAGGTCATAGGCGCGGCCCAGGGCCAGCTCGGCCAGCTCGCGGGGACTCAAGTCCATCCAGGCGATGTGCTCATCGACGCCGGGAGTCGCCTCGACCAGCTCGGCCGAGCGGCGGCCGCAAAACCAATCCAGCCGGCAGCCGGGGAAGGCCGCCTTGACCATCTGCACCAGCGGCGTCGCCACCACGTAGTTGCCGAGAGCATCGTTGGTGAGAAGCGCGATGCGCGGGGTGGGGGGCAGGGTCTCGCCGAGATAGCGCCTCATGTCCAGGGGCGCAGTTTAGCCCGTCGGCAGGGGGTAAAGTCGGCGGAGCCATATGGCAGTGCTGATCGGCCTCGACTGCGGCGGGTCATCCACCCGCGCCCTTTGCGCATCGGGGGATGGCAGCATTGTGGGACGTGGACGGTCTGGCCCGGGCAACTGGGCGAGCACTCCGCACGACCTCATCGAAAGGAGCATCCGCGAGGCATCGGAGGGCATGCCGTCTCCTGATGCCGCGGCGGTCTGCTTCGCCGGGCTGCTCACCGATCACGATCGCGCGCAGGCGGAGCTCCTGCTGTCCCGGATCTTTCCTTCGGCCAAAGTTTCGGCTCACCCCGACACCGAAGCGGTTTTGGCCGCCGACCCGGGCGCCGATGCGGGCGTCATCTCCGGCACGGGCTGCACGATTTTCAGCATGAGGGACGGCCGCATCTGGCGCAGCGC
>JBGSIR010000221.1:0-1879 GCA_041742415.1 Fimbriimonadaceae bacterium
GGGGCTGCCGATGGCGAGTGGCGGGCGGCGCAGGCCGAAGGAGCCGACCTCTTTGTCACCGGAGAAGTGCGGCAGAACATCGCCGTCGAAGCCAGCGAGAGCGGCCTGGCCATTGCGGCCTGCGGCCATTACGCCACCGAGCAGCCCGGCATGGAGGCCATGGCCAAGCGGCTGAGGGAGATGGGCTGGGATGCCGCGCTTTTTGAGCCCTCGCCGGGGCAGGCCGGCCGCCCGATGGACTAAATGGTCCCCGCCTGGAACCGCCTGCGCTCCGAAAGCATTTCACAGACAGCCGACATGCGAGGGAGCCAGTGAAGAGGCTGTTCGGGGCCGAGCAGGGATTCGAGCGCGCGATGCGCGACGAGCTTCCCGTGCTCTACCGAGTGGCGCGACGCATGGGGGCATCGCCCGAAGAAGCCGAGGACGCCGTGCAGACCACTCTGATGAAAGCCTATCAAAATTGGAGCCGATTTGACGGCCGCCACCTGCGCTCATGGCTCATCAGAATTCTCCGCAACGAGCGGCTGATGACCCTCCGCAGCGCCAAGCCCGTGGAGTCCTTGGACCAAGAAGGCATGCCGGAGCCTTTTGAAGAGACGCTTTGGGACGAAGTGGCCTGGCGCATGCAGGCCGACAGAATCCTGGAGGAGCTGGAGCTTCTTCCTGAGCATTACCGCATGGCCGTGCAGCTGTGCGACGTGGAGCAAATGAGCTACGAGGAGGCCGCCGAGGCCATGGAAGTGAAGGTGGGCACCGTTCGATCGCGGCTCTTCCGCGCCCGGGCCATGCTGCGCCAAAGACTGGAGCCCTTCACCGGCGCCCTGGAAGGAGCCGCGCTCTGATGATGGACTGGCAAAGCTACGAGGACGGCTCGATGAGCGAAGAGCAACGAAAGACGGCGGACGAGCTGCTGCGGACCAGCGAAGAGGCCCGACGCGAGCTGGCTGGACTGCAGTCCTTCCGGAAAGCGGTGCGCCAGGCGGCGCTTCAGGAGCGCCCGCCGATGGACCGACTGACCGCCGGGCTCAAGCAGGTCACCCAGCAGGCCCCGCCTCGGCGAGTGTCATGGAATGCGGTGCGCGGGTTCGGTTTGGCGGCCGCCGCCTGCGTGGCCCTGGCCGGTGTCTTCATCTTTCAAAACCAAGCTTCCGCGCCGAAGCCGCCTGTGGCCGTGGCTGATGTGGAAGAGGCTTTTGATCCTGCCCCGACTCCCGCCCTGGCCCAAGTGCAGGTGCGCAGCGCGGCGCAGGCCGCCGCCTTTCTGCGCGAAGAATCGGGCCTGAAAGTGCCGACGGTGAGCCTCGCCGGGATGGCATCGCCCGAGGGCGCAACCTATGGCAAAGGCTGGTGCTGCTACGACTTCAAGGTCGATGGCCAAGTCGTGCACATCTATATCCGCCCGAAAGACGGCTCCCTCGGCGGCAAGCCGGCCTTTGACCACAAGGGCATGCCCATGTTTCGCCAGGGCGGAATCGGGTGGAACTGCAGCGGGTGGACTTACTTTGTCTCCGGAGCCCCCGACGACGTGCTCAGAAAAGTCGCCGGCGCTGTTTGCGACGAAACCCGGCCTCAGTCAACAGTGCTCTAGGGCGAACCCCTAGGGAATGCTATGATTTGGCTCCCAGGGGAGCCCATCTTTTGAGCCCGTACACGCTTCGCATTCGCCCGGACAAAATCGCCAGCGCCTGCCTGCCTTTTGGCTTTGGCCCGACGCTGAATGTCCGGCCCGAGCCCGAAGCCCGGGAAGGATGCGCCGTCGTTTGCCGCGTGCTCTCCAGCCGAAGCAGCTATGGCGAGCTGGAGCTGGGCACCGGCCGCCTCGCCAAGCTCCAGCCGGGCGACATCATCGCCGGTGTGCTGGGCAGCCGAGCGGCTCTGC
>JBGSIR010000222.1:0-6328 GCA_041742415.1 Fimbriimonadaceae bacterium
TGCCGTGCTTCTTCCCGAGCCAAGCCGACCACTGCGACTCCAGCTGCCGCCTCGGCTCGCCGGTGAGATTGTTAAAGGTCCAAAAGAGGAGAGAATCTTCGTTTTGAAGCTGAAAGACTGCGACTGCCGGGTCCTGCGCCAGGGACTGGCCGGTGTAAGAATTCTTTTCCCCCAAGAGCTGACGCATCCAAGCGCGGTACGCCTCCTGCATCTTTGGCTCAAAAAAGAGCGGCCCCAACGCGTTGTCGGCGGCCCCACCGGTCACCCTCCACTCAGCCTTCAGCTTCATGGGCACCGCCCAATACGGCGAAATCACAGAGTAGATGCCCTCCTTTCGATAGGCCGCCACCGCCCGCCAAATCCAGTCCCGTTCGGCGGCGTTGATGTCGGTGAGCTTGGAGCCCGGTGTTTCGGCGCTTGGGGCGACCTGGGCGTGCAGGCGAACGATGTTCACGCCATGCTTGGCCAAAAACCGGGCATGGCGGGCCAGGCTGGGCTCCTCACTTTGGTGCTGCCACAATGGCCGGGCCGTCCACTTGGCCTCGCGCCCCACGCTGCTGTTCACCGCCCAAAATCGCACCGGCGCGCCGCTGCCCAGGGCAAATCCGCCTTCCGGCGTGGCCTTGATGAACCCTGATTCGCCCGCCACCGCCTCGTTCAGCTTCCGCAGGTCAAGAGCGGCTTCGGCGCGAAACTCATCGGGGGCGGGACGGAAGCTCCAAACATCCTCGGCGGTCCATCCGCTGGGCTGGATGAGTATGGAAAGCAGCGCCGTTTGTAAGAGCATAGCCCTATGTTACGATGGGGCCAATAAGGTTCGACCAAGGAATATTGCGCCTCGATAGTCCTTATTTCCCCCACTGGCGCCAAACTTGCCTCGTCAGACATAAGGGTAACTCAAAGTGAAAGCCATTCGCGTTTCCATTGCCTGCTCACTTATTGCAGGCGCTTCTCTTGCGCTCACCGGGTGTGAGGTTGGCGGAGGCTCCAGCACGGGGACCGGGAACAGCATTGTGTCTCTCCCCAGCGCTGGCGCTCACGTTTTCGCTCAGGAGGGCGGCTCCGTCTTTCGCACCACCGCCGCTGGGGGAGCCCGCACTCTGGCGCTTGGCCCCGGCCAAGGCTGGAACCGCTGGGCGGTGGACCCCGAAGGCCGCACCTTCGCCTTCTCCATCCCCACGCCCAGCCCCACCGGGGGCGTCTGGATCGACAACGGCGTGAACCGCCAGCTCGTGGCCTCTTTCCCGGCCACCAACATCCCCCAAGTTGAGCAGCTTCAGGTGACCGCCAACGGCCTCTATGTGCTGGTGGGCAACGCCGTCTCCCGCTATTCGCTTCCGGGCAACGCCCAGACTGCGGTGTTCCTGCCACAGGCGCCCTCTCACTTCAGCCTCACCTCCGGCGGACGCTGGTACGCCTTTTCCCACCAAGTCACCGACTCCAATGGTCCGGTGATGGCCTCCTTTATGCGGGACAACGACACCGGCCAGGTCTATCGCCTGAGCGCCGAGAACGTGGAAAGCGACGGCACCGCCTTCTCCGACACTCACGCCTTTTGGCTCGAAGCCCGCACCGGCGGCAGCTTCGAGATCATGCGGCGCGCCACCAACAGCCTTGTGTCTGAAGTGGCCGTGCCCGCCAGCGTGGTGGGAGCCGCGGTTCCCCGCAGCCTCGACGTGACGAGAGACGGCTCTCGGCTCGGCTGGATCTCTGTCAACGGCGGCGTCCGTGAAGCGTTTGTGTGGTCAGGCGGCTCGGCGGCCTCCATCGGCCAAGTGGCCATCAGCACCACCCGCGTCGAGATCACCTCACGCTAAGGCGCCAAAGCCTGGGAGTGGCGCCACCACTCCCAGGTCTCTCGTATTCCGTCTTCAATCCTGATCTTCGGCTGCCAGCCCAAGGCGCGGATGCGGGAGGTCTCCAGCAGCTTGCGCGGAGTGCCGTCGGGCTTTGAAGTGTCCCAGACGAATTCGCCCTGCCATCCCACCACCTTGGCCGTGCGCTCTGCCAGCTCGCGAATCGTCATGTCTTCGCCCATCCCCACGTTCACGGGCTCGGGGTCTTCGTGCTCCTCCATGGCGAGCAGGGCCGCGCGGGCCAGGTCGTCGGCATGCATAAACTCGCGCCGTGGCGAGCCCGTGCCCCACATCACCACCTGCTCTGCGCCCGACTCACGCGCCTCGTCAATCCGCCGAATCATGGCGGGCAGAGCGTGGCTGGTGGCGGGGTCAAAGTTGTCGCCCGGGCCATAAAGGTTGGTCGGCATCAGGCTCACTCCGCGCAGGCCGTGCTGCCGGTGGTAGGCCCGGATCATCTCCAGCCCGGCGATCTTCGCCAGCGCATAGGGCTGGTTGGTCGGCTCCAGCGGACCGCTGAGCAGGCTTGATTCTAGAATGGGCTGCGGCGCCAGCTTCGGATAGATGCAGGAGCTGCCCAGGAACAGCACCTTCTGAGCGCCATGCCGCAGTGCGCCATCAATCACGTTGTTCTGAATCGCCAAATTGTCGTAAAGAAACTCGGCCGGGTGGTCGCGGTTGGCCAGGATTCCGCCCACTTTGGCTGCCGCCAAGAAGATGTAGTCGGGCCGATGCGCTCGGTAGAAGGCCTCGACCGCGCCCTGGCTGCGCAGGTCCAGCTCCTGCGAAGTCCGCAGAATCAGATTGGAAAACCCTTCGGCCCGAAGCAGCCGAGTGATGGCGGAGCCCACCAGCCCGCGATGGCCGGCCACCCAAACTCGGGCGGAGCGGTCGAGGCTAGGCAGCGATCTCCTCCCGGCACTCATAGCCATGCGAGCGAAGCAGAAGCTCCTGCTGGGCCAGGGCAAAGTCGGAGTCCACCATCATCGCCGCCAGCTTGCGGAAGCTGATCTCCGGCTGCCAGCCCAGCACCTCGCGGGCCTTGGTGGCGTCGCCGCAAAGGTGGTCCACCTCGGCGGGCCGCAGGTAGCGGGGGTCAAAATCCACCACGCGGCGCCAGTCAATCTTCAGCCGCGCCGCCGCCTCGTCCAAAAAGTCGCGCACGCTGTGCGATTCGCCCGTGGCCACCACATAATCGTCCGGCTCGGGCTGCTGAAGCATCAGGTGCATGGCGCGCACGTAGTCGCCGGCAAAGCCCCAATCCCGCTTGGCGTCGAGGTTGCCCAAGGCGAGCCGAGACTGCAGCCCCAGCCGAATGCGCGTGAGGCCGCGCGTGATTTTGCGGGTGACAAAAGTTTCGCCGCGCCGGGGTGATTCGTGGTTGAAAAGAATGCCGTTGCACACAAACATGCCGTAGCTTTCGCGGTGGTTGATGCCGTGCCAATGGGCGGCCGCCTTGGCCACCGCATAGGGGCTGCGCGGGTGAAAGGGGGTGGCTTCACTCTGGGGAGCGGGGGCCGAGCCAAACATCTCACTGGAGCCGGCCTGGTAGACCTTGATGAGCCCGCCCTTGGCGTCCTGCGCGTCGCGCACGGCTTCCAGCAGCCTCAGCGCGCCCATCCCGGCGGTGTCCGCGGTGTATTCGGCCTGGTCAAAGCTCACGCGCACGTGGCTCTGCGCCGCCATGTTATAGACCTCGTCCGGCGCGATCTCGGTAAAGAGCCTCCGTAGTCCGGCGCCGTCGGTGAGGTCGCCATAGTGAAGCTTCAGCTCGGAATAAATGCCATCGATCCGCCCCGTATTGAAGCTGCTTGCGCGGCGGATGACTCCGTGCACTTCGTATCCCAGCTCCAGCAGATGCTCGGCCAGATAAGAGCCGTCCTGCCCCGTGATCCCGGTGATCAGGGCCTTCTTTCTTTCGCCTTCCAAGAGGTGCACCCTGATATTTTTGGCAGGTTCGGCCTCGGTGCTCAGGCGCCCAGTTGATCCTAAGCTCAGCTGAGGGAAGATTGAGCCAGCTCAAGCTCCGCCGCCGCTCCAGAGTCGGGCGCCAGAGAAGTGGGTCGAGCTCCATTCAAGGCATCTGCGAGACGGAGTATTCAACGCTGCCGGCAGGCGGTAGCAAAGCCCTGCGTCACCAACCATACACCCCTCCCCGCTTTGCAAAATCATCCGCAGCAATGCGGGCAAAGCAAGGTGAAAAGAAAAATGTTCCTTTGAGGCCGAACAATTGGGCCCGGGTGCAGTCAAACGGACTAGACGAATGAGCTGAACTGAACGTTTCGGATATTGTCTGATTGACGCGCAGTGAAGTTCAAAAACGGTCGGCGGGAGCCAAAAGGCAGCTGATCGTTCTGCGAGGTGGATGAGAGTGAAGCATATGAAGTGGTGGAGCCGATGGCGAGGATCAATCGTCATGGCTGCCGATATGGTCCTGGTGGTGCTGGCGGCTTTGGCCAGCTCGGCCATGGCGCCGGTGGGCGATGAGTCCCCGCTTCAGGCTGTGTTCAGCCTCCAGTTCCTGCCCATCCTTGGCCTGGCGTTTGCGCTTCATTGGTGGCGCCGCGTGTGGGCGATTCAGCCGCGCTATGTGGCGGTCACCGACTTTCTCAGCATCTTCTTCATCGGCCTCACGGTCGGGCTGTACTCCCGCGTCAACGCCTCGCTCTTCACCCAGGTTGAGCTGAGCCAAGGCTGGGATTACGCCATCATCTTCACCTTTTTCTACGGCCTTTTTGTGGCTGGCTGGCGCCTCCTGCGCCGCATGCAGACCTCCGGCTGGAGCCACCTCAGCGATCGCTCCCGCCCCACCAAGCGCGTGCTCATCGTGGGCGCGTTCAACGAAGGCGAATCGGTCTATCGCGAGCTCATGCGCCTGCCCGACCCCAGCCTGCGGGTCATTGGCTATGTGGATGACGCCGCCGAGCTGCGCAACACCACCGTGCACGGCCTGCCCATCCTCGGAAGCATCGAGCAGGTCGGCCAGATCGCCGAAGAGCGCAAGATCAACGAGATCCTCATCGCCAAGGGCAACCTGAGCCCCACCGAGCTGAGGCGAATCTTCACCCTCTGCGGCAGCACCCGTGCCCGCATCCGGCTGGTGCCCTCCTTCGCCGCCATCGTCGGCGGAGACGACCGCGTGCTCTCCCGCGCCCGCAACATCAACGTTCAAGATCTCCTGCGTCGCGACTCCATCTCCAGCGAAAACGAAGACGTCGAAATCGACTACCTCAGTGGAGAGCGCGTCCTCATCACCGGCGGCGGCGGAAGCATCGGCAGCGAGCTCGCCCGCCAAGTGGCCAAGCACAGCCCCGCGAGCCTCGTCCTGCTGGGCAAAGGCGAAGGCAGCATCTTCGGCATCGAACAAGAGCTGCGCCGCAAAACCCCCCTGCGCCCGTTCGCAGTCATCGCAGACGTCCGCGACCGCCAGAGCCTGGACCTCGCCATGGCCAGCCAGCACCCCACGGTGGTCTTCCATGCCGCGGCCCACAAGCACGTGCCCCTCATGGAGTCCGTGCCCATCGAAGCCATCCGCAACAACATCTTTGGCACACTCAACACCGTTGAAGCCAGCATCGCCGCCAAGGTCAAGCAGTACATCCTGGTGAGCACCGACAAAGCGGTGAAGCCCGCCAACGTGATGGGCGCCACCAAGCGTGTGGCCGAAATGATCGTGGCGGCCGCCAGCCCGCGATCCGACAGCGGCTTCGCCATCGTCCGCTTTGGCAACGTTCTCGGCTCGCGCGGCAGCCTCGTCCCCCTCATCCAGCAGCAGATCGCCGAAGGCGGACCCATCACCATCACCCACCCGGAGATGACCCGCTACTTCATGACCATCCCCGAAGCGGCCGAGCTCATCCTCTATGCGGGCGCCATGGGACGGCGCGGCGAGACCTTTGTGCTGGACATGGGCAAGCCCATCAAGATTGAGGAGCTCATCCGCGACATCATCCGCATGAGCGGCCTGGTGCCTGGACAGGACATCGGCATCACCTACACCGGCATGCGCCCCGGCGAGAAGCTCCACGAGGAGCTCTACTTCGAAGGCGAAGACGTCAAGCCCAGCCCGCACTCCAAAATCTTTTTTGCCGCCCAAAATGCTGCCCCGCCCTGGCAGTGGCTCAAGGAGCAGCTCGAAGAGCTGGCCGAAATCTGCAATTCCGGCGACCAGGAAGCCGCCCGCGTGGCCCTGATGGAGCTGGCCTGGGGCAAAAACTTCCCGCCGTTCCATCTGCAGGAATCGGAACCTGTGCGGAAGGACAAGGGCAACGTCGAATGATTGACCCAAGCCGAACAAAGGTCCAATAAACCCTGCCAGCCTGGAGCGAAAAATGAGCAAGCCTCGGATCGCATGCGTCGTAGGAACTCGCCCTGACGCCATCAAGACGGCGCCGGTTGTTCTGGAGCTTCTGCGCCGGCCTGACGAGTGCGAAGTCAAGGTCATCAGCACGGGCCAGCACCGTGAAATGCTG
>JBGSIR010000223.1:0-2971 GCA_041742415.1 Fimbriimonadaceae bacterium
CCTATGCGATGGTGGAGGACGACGACGAGCCGATCATGAGCGAAGAGGAGGCCAAAGCTGTGAAGGCGGCCATCCTCGCCGGCCTCACCGACCCCCAGCCCGAACCCGCCGCCTGGCAGCCTCCGCGCATGACGCGGGAAGAAGCTGGGCTCTAGGCTCCTGCTGCTTTAGAAAAAGCCCTCTTCCGGCATCGTGGAAGAGGGCTTTCTGTTGGGCGCTCTAACCGAGAGCTTTGCGGATGGCTTCGGCGACGCGCTCCTGCTGGCCTTCGCTGATTTGGGGCCAGAGGGGGAGGCTGAGGACTTGGGAGGCCAGGAGCTCGCTGTTATTGAATTCGGGATATTGGCCGTCGTAGACCGGGAGCCGGTTTTGCGGGAAGGGGTAGTAGACGATGGACGAGACGCCCTGCTCGTTCAGCGAGGCCTGCACGGCGTCGCGGCTGGCTTCGGTGATGCGGATCGTGTACTGGTGGAAGATGTGCCCCGGGGTGACCGGCGGGGTGATGATGCCTTCGATGCCGGCCAGCAGTTCGTTGTAGCGGGCGGCGGCGGCGCGGCGGGCCGAGTTGCAGTCGGGCAGGCGGCGCAGCTTGATGCGCAGGATGGCGGCCTGGATGCTGTCGAGGCGCGAGTTGTAGCCAAGCAGCTCGTTGTGGTAGCGCTGGGTGCTGCCGTGGGTGCGGAGCTTGCGGCTGGTTTCGGCGATCTCGTCGTCGTTGGTGGTGATGAGCCCGGCGTCGCCATAGGCGCCCAGGTTCTTGGTGGGATAGAAGCTGAAGGCTCCGGCGTGGCCGATGGCTCCCGTGGACTGGCCAATGTGCGGCGACCCGGCGCATCCGGGCAGCTCGCAGCCGGGGCAGCCTTCATAGCGCGCTCCAAAGCTCTGGGCGCAGTCTTCGATGACCTTGAGACCGTGTTTTTCGGCGATGGCCATGATACGGTTCATTTCGCAGGGGCGGCCGAAGATGTGGACGGGCATCACGGCTTTGGTGCGCGGTGTGATGGCGGCCTCCAGGGCGTCGGGGTCCATGTTCATCGAGCCGAGGTTGATGTCGGCAAACATGGGCTTGGCGCCGAAGATGGAGATGGATTCGGCGCTGGCAAAAAAGCTGAAGGGGGAGGTGATGACCTCGTCGCCGGCCTGAATGCCTGCGGAGCGCATGGCGATGACCAGGGCGTCGGTGCCGGAGTTCACGCCGATGGCGTGCTTGACTCCCAAAAAGGACGCGGCCTCCTCTTCGAAGGTGCGGCTTTCGGGCCCCATGATGAACTGGCCGCTGCGGACCACCTCTTCGAGCTTGACCGAGAGCTCCGGCCAGATTTCCTCGATCTCCGGCTGGAGGTCAAGGATGGGAATGCGATCATGGGCTCCGTCGGCCATAGGCGTGCGAGAAGTCTACTCCCGCTCTGCCCGAGGGGGCCAGGCTTCGGCTTGAGTGGGCCACATGCAGATCGATCTGCGGCGCTTGCCTCCAGCCCACAGCCTTGAAAGCGGGTCTTGTGGAAATGTTTCGGGTAGCTGAACGGAGACAAGGCCCCATCAGGGCCTGAAATTGCCTGTACGAAACAGATAGGATCACAGGACATGGCATCCAATGAGCGGAAAGTTTGCGTGATTGGGCTTGGCTATATCGGTCTGCCAACTTCGGCGGTGCTGGCCGCCGCGGGCCACCACGTCATCGGAGTGGATGTCAATCCGAAGGCGGTCGAGACGATTAATCAGGGCCGAATTCACATCGTTGAGCCAGATTTGGAAGGCTACGTCGCCGAAGCCGTGAGCAAAGGCTTGCTGCGGGCGCAAACCCAGCCCGAGGCCGCTGAGATCTTCATGATCTGCGTGCCCACCCCCTTCCACCACGACCGCGCCATGCCCGAGCCCAACATGGACTATGTGGTGGCCGCCAGCAAGGCGATTGCCCCCTATCTTCAGCCCGGCAACATCGTCATCCTGGAATCGACCTCGCCGGTCGGCAGCACCGAGCTGGTGCGCGACACCCTGGATGAGGCCGGAGTCAACACCAATGACATCCATCTCGCCTACTGCCCCGAGCGCGTGCTGCCCGGCCAGATCATGCGTGAGCTGGTGGAGAACGACCGCATCGTCGGCGGACTGACCTCCGAGGCGGCCGAGCAGGTCGCCGTCTTCTATCGCACATTTGTGAGCAAGGGCGAGGTGCTGGTCACCGATGCCCGCACTGCCGAAATGAGCAAGCTGGTCGAAAACAGCTTCCGCGACGTCAACATCGCCTTCGCCAACGAGCTCTCCATCATCTGCCACAAGGCCGGCATCAATCCCCGCGAACTGATCGACCTGGCCAATCGCCACCCCCGAGTGAACATCCTGAACCCGGGCGCCGGCGTAGGCGGGCACTGCATCGCGGTGGACCCCTGGTTTATCGTTGCCATGGACCCGGCCAACGCAAAAATCATCCGCCAGGCCCGCGAAATCAACGACGGCAAGGCCGACTGGACCCGCATCCGCATCGAGGAGGAAGCCGACGCCTTTGAAAAGGCCAACGGCCGCCCCGCCAAGATCGCCGCGCTGGGCCTGGCCTTCAAGCCGAACATCGACGACCTGCGCGAATCGCCCGCCCTGGAGATCACCGGCAAGCTCATCGCCGCGGGCTATGAAGTTCTGCCCGTGGAGCCGAATCTGCACGAGCACGACAACCTGAAGCTGCGCACCCTGGACGAGGCGCTGGCCGAAGCCGACATCCTCGCCTTCCTGGTCTCGCACGACCAGTTCCAGGCTCTGGATGTGACCGGAAAGGTCAGCCTGGACTTCTGTGGCATTCGCGGCTATCGAACTGAGCGGTAAAGTAGGCCCAAGCATGAGCAAGCCTCGGATCGCATGCGTCGTAGGAACTCGCCCTGACGCCATCAAGACGGCGCCGGTTGTTCTGGAGCTTCTGCGCCGGCCTGACGAGTGCGAAGTCAAGGTCATCAGCACGGGCCAGCACCGTGAAATGCTG
>JBGSIR010000224.1:0-3367 GCA_041742415.1 Fimbriimonadaceae bacterium
GAAGCCGGTGAGCAGGCTCTTGCCGTCGGCGCTCAGGCTGAAGCCGCCGCCGCTGGTGAGCGTGCCGCCCGACTTGGAGCCGAGATCATAGAACGCGATGGAGCCGCCGCCTGCCGCCAGCAACCGAGTGCCTGCAAAGGCGACCTGGCCGTATTGGCTCCGGGGGAAGGGGATGACGACGCGCCGATCCTGAATCCAGGCTTCGTCCACCACCGTGCCCTCGCGGGCGTCGGCCTCTTTGCTGGGCGCAGGGCCCTCCAGGTCGTTGCCGGGCAGGAAGGGCGAAGCCATGCTCGCCCGCAGGGCCACCACTTCGACCACCGTGGCAGTGCCGCTGGAAAGCTGGCTGAAAAGGTTGTCGTATTCCGGCGCAAAGCTGGCGTCGCGCAGCAGGGCCAGCCACTTGCCGTCCGGGCTGAAGGCCGGAGCCCCGCCCTCGCCCAAAGCGATCTTTCGTCCGCTGGAGATTTCGTAGAGGAAAGCGTCCTTGATGGCCGTGAAGGTCCACGGCCGCTCGGTCTCGAAAGCCACCCACTTGGAATCCGGCGAGAACGCGGCGCCCTTGCTGAAGAGGCTGTTGCGGGCTCGGCTGAGTTCGCGGTCGTCGCTTCCGTCGGCCTTCACCAGGCGGATGCGGGTTTCGCTGTCCTTCACCAGGAGCCATTCGTTGTTGGGCGACCACTCCACGCTGTCGAGCTGCCGCCCGGCGTCCTTGGTCACCTGGCGGGCGTTGCCGCCGTCGGCATCTGAAATCCAAACCTGCTCTTCGCCGGTTTCGTCGCTGATGTAGGCCACCTGCTTGGCATCCGGCGACATCACCGCGCCCTCCAGTCGGGCGCCCGGGATGGCTTTCCACACCTGAGCGACGCCCTCTTTGGCGGGGATCGAGACGATCTGGCCGCGGCTGGAGGCAAGCAGGCGTTTGCCCGTCGGAGTCAATGTGGCGCCGGAGGCAAAGGCTTCAGCGTCCACCCGCTGCGGACGCATGTGGATGCGCTCGCTGCGCAGATTCACCTTGACTTCTTGAGCCTTGTTCGTGGCGAGGTCGAACACCTCAAGCCCGGCGCCCTTCACGTAGATGAGCTTCTTGCCGTCGGTCTGAAGGTCAAAGACCTGCTCGTCATAGGGGCCGGCGTGGCGGCGCTTGTCGCCGCCGTCGGGCCGGGCGCTCATCACCGTCCAGGAGGCATTGTTCTCCTGAACCCAATAGATCCGGCTGCCTGCCCACACCGGATAGCTGGCCGGATAGTCTTCGTCCACCACCTTCGTGAACTTGCGCGTGGCGAGGTCTCCCACCCAAACGTCGTTCTGGGCGCCGCCCTGATAGCGGAACCAAGCGCCGCCGGAGACATCGGGCCAGCGGTTGAACACTACTTGCCTGCCATCCGGGCTGAAGGCGCCCGAGCCGAAGAATTCGATGGGAAGCTCGCGGCCAGCGCCGCCGCCTGCCGGGGCCGCGTACGGCCTCCAGGACTGGAAGGCGTCAAAACTGATGTAGAGAACTTCTTGCCCGTCCAGCGACCAATCCTGCAGGAAGGCCAGGCGCATGTGGTTGGTCACCTTTTTGGCCGCGCCGCCGGCGGTGGGGATGCGCCAGACCTGCGATGAGCCATCGAACTGGCCGGTGAAGGCGATTTCGGAGCCATCAGGCGAAAACCGCGCGCGGCTCTCGCGGCCCTCGTGGCGGGTCAGGCGGTAAGCCTCTCCGGTCTTCAGGTCCGCCACCCAGAGGTCCGACTCCCGCGTGAAGACGGCTTTATCTCCGTGGATGTCGGGGTTGGCCAGGAAGAAGCTGTCCAAGGGATCGGCTGAAGCCGCCGCCGCCAAGGCGAGAAGGGTCCAACTGGTGCTGGAGCGCATATGGCCCAGGATACTCCCACCGCAAGGGCCAAGTTCCGGCAGAGAATTCCGCACTTTTTGGGCTGCACGGTCAATTTTTGTGCGAACCGCGCTCTCCAGGCCGTAGCCTAGAGCTATGAGCAGAAAACTCACGGCACTTGGACTGGCCGGGCTGTTTCTGATGGCAGGCTGCGCCGGTGGCGCCCCCGAATCAAACGGCCAAACGGAGGGGGGCGCCGCCGCCTCGTCCTCCGACGAGTTCAAGGTCGCCCTTCTCACTCCCTCCTCTCCCGCCGACAGCGGCTGGAGCGCCATGGCCATGCAGGGTCTCCAGGCCATCGAAGCCGACCTCGGCGCCGAAGTGGCCAACCAAGAGGCGACCGACGCCAAGATCAAAGACGCCATGCGCTCCTATGCGCAGGACGGCTTCAACTTGGTCATCGGCCACGGGTTCGAATACAACGAGCCGGGCGTCGAGGTGGCGAAAGACTTCCCCAACACCGTCTTCGTGAGCAGCTCGGGCGCCCTGAGCAGCGGCAACGCCGGGGCGATGCGCTTCTATCTGGAGCAGGGCTTCTACATCGCGGGCTATGTGGCCGCCAAGAGCAGCAAGTCGGGCGTGCTCGGCATGATCGGCGGGCCGGACGTGCCCAGCATCCGAAGCACCTTTATGGCCTTTGAGGCCGGCGCCAAAGCCGCGAGGCCCGACGTGAGAGTCATCGAGGTCTTCACCGGAAAGAATGAAGACATCGCCGCCGCCCGCGAAGCCGCCCGCAGCGTCATCGACCAAGGCGCCGACTGGCTCATCCATCAGGCCAACGAGGGCGCCCAGGGCGTCTTTGACATGTGCAAGGAAAAGGGCGTGATGGCCCTCGGCGCGAACCTGAACCAGAACGACAACGCCAGTGGAGCGGTGGCCGGCTCGGCCATCATCGAAGCCCAGCCTGCCTTCCTCAAGCTCGCCCGCGAGGTGAAGGACGGCAGCTATAAGGGCGGCGTGGCGCTGGTCGGCATGGCCGACGGAGCCATCGACTTCGTGCCGAACCCGGCCCTGCTGGACAAGTTCGACCGAGACGCCTTTGCCGGCATCGACCAGATGAAGGAAGACATCCGCTCCGGCAAGATCGTCGTTCCGAAGAACGAGTTCTAAGGGCATGAGCGAGGCGGCGGTCCGCGTCGAAGGGGCATCAAAATCCTTCGGCGCGTTCCGGGCGCTCGATGATGTGAGCCTGAGCGTGAGCACGGGCTCGATTCACGCGGTGCTCGGCGAAAATGGGGCGGGCAAAAGCACGCTGATGAACCTGCTGAGCGGCTTTTTGGAGCCGGACGCAGGCAGCATCACCTTGCTGGGCCAGCCCCTGGCGGTGGGCGACCCCCGCGCCGTGCGCCGCCAGGGCCTCGCCATTGTTCATCAGCACTTCATGCTGGCCCCCGCGCTCTCGGTCGCCGAAAACCTGGCCCTCGACCAGCTTCACGGCTCCCGCTCGGTGGCCGAGGCTCTGCGCCCCGCTCAAGAAGCCGCCGACCA
>JBGSIR010000225.1:0-1947 GCA_041742415.1 Fimbriimonadaceae bacterium
GCCGAGCCGCCCGCCGTCCAGCCTGGCCCGCCGCCTGGCTTCCTGCTTTCGCTGAACACCGAGCAGGTGCAGGCGGTGGTGGCCGACTTGGAGCTGCCTTATGAGGCGCGCCGAGAGTCGGACGGCTCCACGACCCTGGTCATCAAGTTTCCCACGGCAGAAGCCAGCCTCTATCAGTACGTTGACAACCGGCGGCTGGTGGGTTTGCGTCTCAGCGCCGGCTATGCCACTCGCACCAAGCCCACCGCCGAAGTGGTGAACGCCTTCAACCGCCGCAACCGGTTCACGAAGGTCTTTTTGGACGACGACAATGACCCCTTCTTGGTGATGGACCTGGATGTGGGCAGCGGCCTCACCCGCAGCGCGCTCATGGAGTTTTTCGAGGAGTACGAGCGGTCGATTGCCGTGTTTGAATCCACCGTGCTGAACCGCCGCCCCGCTCCGGCGGGCCAGTAGAATAGGGCGTGCTTCGCCTTTCTGGCACCTTCCTCGACGAGATCACCCACGACATCCCCAGCCAAAACTGGGGCGAGGCCGAGTGGCGGCGCGAGTTTGCCCACATGCAGCGGGCGGGCATCGACACCGTCATCATCATCCGCGCCGGATATCAGAACAAGTGCATCTTTCCGGCCAAGTCGGTGCCCGGCCTCCTGCCGATCCACGACGACCTCGCCAGCATGTTCCTGGATCTGGCCGAAGAGCACGGCCAAAGGCTCTTCTTTGGCACCTTTGATTCCGGCAGCTATTGGGTGCGGCGGACGTGGTGGAAGGAGGTGGACCTCAACCGCGCCTTCATCGACGAAGTGGTGGAGCGCTATGGCCACAAGAAGGCCTTCGGGGGCTGGTACCTCTGCCACGAAACCGGGCGCAACGACGCCCACATCATTGACCTTTTCCGCGAGATCGGGGGCCACTGCCGCCAGGCGCTGGACCGCCCCGTGCTCATCTCGCCCTACCCCATGGGCACCAAGCAGTTCGGCGTGGGCGAGGCCTTCACTTTGGAGGAGTCCTTCGATCATTGGAACCGCATCTTCAGCGAATCGGCGCACGTGGTGGACATCTGCGCCTTTCAGGATGGGCAGATTCAATACTCGGAGCTGCCGGAGTTCCACGAAGGCATGGCCGAGCTGGGCCGGCGGCATGGCATGACCATCTGGTCCAACGTCGAGACGTTTGACCGCGACATGCCGATCAAGTTTCCGCCCGCCGACTGGCGCTGGCTGCGGCTGAAGATGGAGGAGGCCAGCCGCCACGCCGAGAAGCTCATCAGCTTTGAGCTCCCCCACTTCATGTCGCCCAACTCCTGCTGGCCCTCGGCCCAGAACCTCTGGCGCCGCTACGCTGACCACCACGGGATGGACGCATGAAGCGGGTGATTTTGCTGGTGCTGGATGGCTGCGGCGCGGGCGCGGCGCCCGACTGGGCCGACTACGGCGACCCGCCCGGCGCGGCTACCGTCAAGAACGTTTGGGATCACGTCGGCGGCTTTCATGCGCCCAATCTGGCCGAGATGGGCTTCCTGGCCGCGTGTGGTGTAGGGACTGCTCCAGCGGGCGCGAATTTTGCAAGGCTGATGCCCGAAGGCAAGGGCAAGGATTCGGTGACCGGTCACTGGGAGTTGATGGGCGCTGTGGTCCGCGAGCCTTTTCCCACCTATCCGGGCGGCTTTCCGGCCTCTCTGGTGGAGGACTTTGAGGCGGAGATCGGCCGCCGCGTTTTGGCGAATCGTCCGGCGAGCGGGACGCAGATCCTTGAGGAGATGGGCGAGGAGTCGATGCTGACCGGCCAGCCGATCCTCTATACGTCCGCCGACAGCGTCTTTCAGATCGCCGCCCACGAGGCAGTTGTGCCCATCGAGCAGCTCTATGAGTGGTGCGCCATCGCCCGCCGCCTCTGCGCTCCGCCGCACGGCGTCCAGCGGGTCATCGCCCGGCCCTTTGACGGTCA
>JBGSIR010000226.1:0-9583 GCA_041742415.1 Fimbriimonadaceae bacterium
TGGCGCAGCCGGTCGGTGGCGTGGCGGATGGCCTCGCGGTCGCGGCTGATGACGGCGCCGGTGAGCGCATAGGGCGAGGTGGTGTCCACCAGCTCCAGCGCGCCATCGAAGTCCGCCTCGTCGTAGCGGAAGACCGTGAGCACCGGGCCGAAGATCTCCTCGCACATCGTGGTGGACTTGGGATTCTGAGAGTGCAGCAGGGTGGGCTCCACAAACCAGCCCTTCGAAGAATCGTACTTGCCGCCCGCCAGAACTTCCACATCGGGGTCGGCGATGGCGCCATCGATGTAGCCCGCGATGCTGGTGAACGACTTCTCATCGATCACGGCGTTGATGAAGCAGGAGAAGTCTTCGACCGATCCCATTTTCATCTGCGCCATTTCGGCCCTCATCTTTGCGACCACGGCATCGAAAAGGTTGGAGGGCAGATAGGCGCGGCTGGCGGCGCTGCACTTTTGGCCTTGATACTCAAAGGCGCCCCGCAGCAGCGCGGTGGCCACCACGTCGGGGTCGGCTGAGGGGTGGGCCAGGACGAAGTCTTTGCCGCCCGTTTCGCCCACGATGCGCGGATAAGTGCGGTAGTTGGCCATGTTGCCGCCGATCGTCTTCCAGAAGTGGTTGAACGTTCCGGTGGAGCCCGTGAAGTGGACGCCGGCGAGGTCGCGGTGCGTGAGACAGACTTCGCCGATGTCCCGGCCTTCGGCAGGAACAAAGTTGATGACGCCGTCGGGCAGCCCGGCCTCCTTCAGCACCTGCATGATTACCCATGCGCTCAGCACCTGGGTGGTGGCGGGCTTCCAGACGATGGTGTTTCCGCACATCGCCGGGGCAGCGGCCAGGTTGCCGCCGATCGCGGTGAAGTTGAAGGGGGTGATGGCCAGCACAAAGCCCTCCAGCCCGCGCCATTCGGTGCGGTTGTGGATGCCCGGCGCGCTGGCGGGCTGCTGCTGATAGATGTTGCCCAGAAAGTGGACGTTGAACCGCAGGAAGTCGATGAGCTCGCATGCGGCGTCGATTTCGGCCTGGAATGCGTTCTTGCTCTGGCCCAGCATGGTGGCCGCGTTGATCGCCTCGCGGTAGGGGCCGGCCAGGAGATCGGCGGCCTTCAGAAAGATGGCGGCGCGGTCTTCCCAGCGCATGGCTTCCCAAGCCGGGCGGGCGGCAAGGGCGGCGTCCACGGCCTGCTGGATCTGGTCTCGCGAAGCCATGGAGCAGGTTCCGAGCAGGTGGGCGGTCTCGTGGGGAGGCCGCACTTCGGTGAGCTTGTCGGTGTGGATGGCCTGGCCGCCAATGACAATCGGGATCTTGTGCTGCTGGCCCTTCATCTCCGCCAGCTTCGCCTTCAGCTCAGCCCGCTCGGGCGAGCCCGGAGCATAGGATTTCACCGGCTCATTGGCGGGCAGGGGAGTCGCATAGTCGCCTTGATGCATGGCAGGCAGTCTACCGACGCTTGGCGGTAGGCTCGGCCCCATGACCGAGAAGGGCCGCGCAATGAAGCCGGAAAGCCTGATGATGTCGCTGGGCTATAAGCCCGAATTGAGTGAGGGCGCCATCAAGTGCCCGATCTTTCAGACATCCACCTTTGTTTTCAAAACCGCAGAGGAGGGCAAGGCCTTTTTCGAGCTGGCCTATGGTCAGCGGGAGCCCAACGAGGGCGAAGACCCTGGCCTCATCTACAGCCGCCTCAACAACCCCGATCTGCAGATTTTGGAGGAGCGCCTCGCCCTGTGGGATGGCGCTGAAGAGGCTGCCGTCTTTGAAAGCGGCATGGCCGCCATCGCCACGGTGATGATGGAGTTCCTGAGCCCCGGCGACGTGCTGGTGCACAGCGCCCCGCTCTATGGCGGCACCCACAGCCTCATCGCGGGCGTGCTCAGCCGGTTTGGCGTCAAGGCCATCTCATTCCTGCCCGGCGAGCAGGAGGATGACATCGCCGCCCGCATCGAAGCCGAGCGCGAGGGCCGTACGATTGGCCTCATCTACGCCGAGACGCCCGCCAACCCCACCAACGACCTCATCGACCTGGAGATGTGCGCCCGCCTCGCGGCCCGCTTCAGCACCGAAGACCGGCGCGTGCCCACCGCCATCGACAACACCTACCTCGGCCCGATGTGGCAGACGCCGCTGCGGCACGGCATCGACCTCGTCATCTATTCCGCCACCAAGTTTCTGGGCGGGCACAGCGACCTTATTGCGGGCTCGGTGAGCGGACGGCGGGAGCTGGTGAAGCGCATCAAGACCCTCCGCACCTTCTTTGGCAACATGGCCGGCCCCTGGACGGGATGGATGCTGATGCGGAGCCTGGAGACCCTGAAGGTGCGCACCGACCGCCAGTGCGCCACCGCCCAAGTGCTGGCCGATTGGCTGGCGCAGCGGCCCGAAATCTCGGCGGTTTATTATCTGGGCCACCTGAAGCCCGGAACGCCCGAGCACGACACCTATCTTCGCCAATGCACCGCGCCCGGGGCCATGATCGCCTTCGAGGTGGTGGGCGGCGAGGCGGCGGCGTTCAAGTTCTTGAATGCGCTCAAGCTGGTTCACCTGGCCGTTAGCCTGGGCAGCACCGAATCGCTGGCCGAGAGCCCTGCCGCCATGACCCACTGCGACCTCCCCGCCGAGCTCAAGCAGCGGCTCGGCATCACGCCCGGCCTGGTGCGGCTTTCGGTGGGAGTCGAAGACGCCGACGACCTGATTTCTGATCTGTCAACTGCCCTGGACGCTTCGCAGCGCTAGGCGAAACTTTCAATTGATGAAAAAAGGTTTTGTCATCGCCGCACTGGGCCTGAGCGCCCTTGCGGCGTTCGGCTTTTCTCAGCAGCAGAATCTGCGTTTTCTGTGGAATGGCGCCGAGGTGAGCCAGCGCGCCCGCATGATGGATGGCGAAGCCTGGATTCCGGTGAACGATCTGGCCAAGGTCTATGGCGGAAAGGTCTCGATGGACGCGAAGACCGTGCGGTTGCAGGGCGAAGGCGGCGGCGGGGCGCCCCGGCCGGGCGAGCTTGCCGGACCGGGAACCTGGTTCGAGTTTGAGGGCTGGTCCTTCTACATCGACCCCGAAGCCCAGCGGGGAGACGAAGGCGAGCTGGTCATCACCGGCCGCGCCAAAAACGCCACCAAGGCCACCCGATATCTGGGAATCCAAGGGCTCACCCAAACCTTCCAGGTGATGGAGACCAACGCGACGATAAAGAACGGCGAGCAATACCCCTTCCTCGAAGGCTCCGGATACAGCATCGCCCGCGAGCCCGGCGAAGAGGCCACCTTCAAAGTTCACTTCCCCGGAAATATTCTTGACGGCACAGACCTGGCCAACTGCAAGCTCGTGCTGACGCTGGACATCGGCGAATACAGCTTCGAAACCAGCAAAAAGGTGCTCCGCATCGTCTGGCCGAAGAAGCAAGGCTAAGCTCAATTTCAAGCCCTCCTTTCAGGCAGGAGGGCTTGATTTGCCAATTCCGCATCGGCCGCGGACACGCGTTGCCGCAAGCCTTTGACCTGATTCAACGTTCCGGCGATTGCCCGGCCTTCTAAAAGTCAATTCTCAAAGTTGGCGGGCTCATCAAAGTCAAGAATGAACTTGATCGTTTGGCCCTGGGGCGTTTTGTAAAGCCAGCCCCACGGCCCAGGCTCATTCCCCGAGCGCCGCACAGACCAATGCAGGGAATAGCCCGATGGCAAGCGGTGGGAGCAGGAAATGTTGTCTTTTGGAACTGTCGTCGGCCGGCAGGACCAAGGGCTCCAGTCAGCGGGCAGTGTGCGCCACTCCTGCTGCACCTGAGCCTTGATCCTATTGCCTTCAAAATGGACTGCTTTTGCCCTCATTTCGAGGGTCCGATACCATGAGGAGGCGGCTGCTCCTGCCCTTGCACTCAGGCCCACTGAAACCAGCCAAACAAGATAGTGCCAGGGCTTCATAGCGTGCTCGCCGCATCAAATACTGCCTATCCGACGGAAAGGCTTCCGTGAGAGGGCCCGTCTTTCCCTTTTACGCCACAACTTTGGGCTCCGCCCCGCGCTGTTTTTGCAGTGCAGCTGTCGATCGCCCGAAATGATGCGACAAGAAAAGGCCTAGAATAGGCCATGCCCTCCCTCACCCGCCGCGACGTTTTGGCCGGAGCCGCCGCCACGGCCGCCGGAGTCGGTCTCAGCCGCATCGCCCCCGCCGAGCAGGACAAGAAGGTCGGCTGGGCCATCCTTGGCCTGGGCGGATATGCCCTCAACCAGATCATGCCGCGCATCAAGCTCTGCGAGCGCACAGAGCTGAAAGCCGTCATCAGCGGCACGCCCGACAAGGCGAAGCGAGTGGCGGGCGAATATGGCCTGCCTGAGAGCAAGATTTACAACTACCAGAGCTGGGAGGCCATCGCCAACGACCCGGACATCGACGTCGTCTATGTCATCACCCCGCCCGGCACCCACGCCGAATTCACCATCAAGGCGCTAGAGGCGGGCAAGCACGTGTGCTGCGAAAAGCCCATGGCCAGCAGCAGCGAAGAGTGCCGCCAGATGATCGCCGCCGCCAAGAAGGCCGGCAAGCGGCTGCAGATCGGCTATCGCTGCCACTTCGAAGCGCACAACCTCACCGCCATGGGGCACATGCGCGAGGGCGCGATTGGCCCGGTGCGCACGGTGCGCAGTGAGCATGGCTTCACCCTCGGCCAGAGCGTGTGGCACCTGGACCCGGCCCTCGGCGGCCACGGCGCCATCAGCGAGATCGGCGTCTATGCCATCCAGGCGCAGTGCTACATGATGGGCGAAGACCCCATCAGCGTCACCGGAAGCAGCCACCGGCTGGACCCCGACCGGTTCAAGACCATTGAGGACACCAACCATTGGAACCTCAAGTTCCCTTCGGGCGGGCAGGGCATCGGCAGCACGAGCTACACCTGGAACGCCAACAACTTCCGCGCCCTCGGCCCGCGCGGGCGGCTGGACGCCGAGCCGGGCACGGGATATTCCGGCCACAACTTTGTGCTGAATGGCCGCCCCATGTCCGTGCCGGAGATGCCGCTGCAGTGGGTTGGCCAGATGGACCACCTTTCCGCCTGCATCCAGAACCCCAGCCTGGAGCTCATCGCCCCCGGCGAGATGGGCCTGCGCGACATCCAGATCATCGAAGGCATCATCCAATCTGCCCGCGAGGGCCGAGAAGTGGCGCTGAAGTTCGGCTGAGGCTAACTGATCGCCAGTCCGGCCTGACCCGCGACAACCCGGCCAATGCGGACGCCCATCTGAACGCCCTGGCCGAAAAGGGCCAGGCCGCCGCTGGTCTGGGGGTCCAGCACCACTTGGCGGAGCCACTCCGGCACACCGTCGGCAAACTCCAGCCGGCTGCCCACGAACTCCATGTTCTTCCAGGCGCCGCCGGTGACGCAGTTCTCCGCCACCATGCGCTCGACGCCCGGGAGGATGGGCAGCGAGGCCGAATCCACTTCGATGCGCACACCGGAGGCTTCGGCGATGTTCCAAAGGTGCCCGGCCAGGCCGAAGCCGGTGATGTCGGTGGCGCAGCGCACGTTGGCGGCTTGCCCAGCCTCGGCCGCTTCGCGGTTGAGCGTGGACATCGCGGCAATCGCGGCGGCCAGCTCATCATCGGAGCACTTGTCGAACTTGGCGGCGGTCGTCACGATGCCGGTTCCGAGCGGCTTGGTGAGCCAAATCTCGTCGCCTGACTGGGCCTGATCGTTGCGGAAAACGCGGGCCTCATCCACCAGTCCGGTCACGCTCATGCCGAACTTGGGCTCCTTGTCCTCCACGCTGTGCCCGCCCACCACGACGGCTCCGGCTTCGATGGTCTTGTCGGCCATGCCCCGAAAGATCTCGGCCCAGATTTCGGCGGGCGCGGCGGTGGGGTCGAAGCAGGCGATGTTCATCACCGTGAGCGGCGCGCCGCCCATGGCATAGACATCGCTGAGGGCGTTGGCCGCCGCGATGGCGCCGAAAGAGTAGGGGTCATCCACCACGGGGGTGAAGAAGTCCATGGTCTGCACCAGGGCGCGGCCGTCGGGCATGCGAAAGACCCCCGCATCGTCGCGGGTGTCAAAACCGACCAAAAGGTCGGGGCTCGATGAGCGGGGAATCCGGCGGAGGACCTCCGCCAGCTGGGTCGGGCCCAGTTTGCTCGCTCAACCGGCGCAGGCCACAAGGTGCGTCAGTCGCATGGGGTCAGCATACCGCTCCGGGGGGCGCAGGTACTCTTGAGGCATGAGGCGGGACGGGCTGATTGATCTGAACGATGCTCTTCAGCATCCGGGCCGAGTGGCTGCTGAATCTTTCTCAACCATGCTTGATTCCGAAGAGGACTTAGGCTTGGTGGAGCCCCTGACGGGCGAGCTGGAGGCCATGAGCACCGGCAACGCGCTCATCATTTCCGCCGAAGTCTCCACCCGAGTCCGCACTGAGTGCTCGCTCTGCGGCCGGCCGCTGGAGGTGGACCTCGTCTTCGAAATGGAGGACGACTTTGTTGTCGAGGGCCTCGCCAGCTCCTATGCCCGCGAAGGCTTTGCCAAGGTGGTGGATGACGAGCCCTACCCGCTGTTCAAAGACAACGCCCTGATCCGCGACGAATATCTGCGGCAAGGCCTAATTTTGAACATGCCCATGCGGCCCGAGTGCCCCGAGGAGGAGCGAGAGGAGTGCCATCGCCTGGCGGGCGCCCTGAAGCCCGAGGAGCCGGAAAAGGCCCCGCTCAAAGCCCTCCGCGCCATCCTTCCCCCCGACGAGGCCAGCGCTTGAAGATCGCCGTCGACGCCATGGGCGGAGACCACGCGCCCGAAGAAATCGTGGCGGGAGCCCTGCAGGCTGCCGCCGAAATCAGAGGAGAGATCATCTTGGTGGGCCGCGAGGAGGCCATTCGCGCCTGCGCCCCTCAGCTCCCCGCCAACGTCTCCATCCGCCACGCCGAAGCCGTGGTGGGCATGGACGAGAAGCCGATGGAGGCCTATCGCAAGCGAAAGGGCTCCAGCATCCATGTCTGCGTCGATCTGGTGAAGCAGGGCGAGGCGCAGGCGATGGTTTCGGCCGGCAACACCGGCGCCTGCACCGCTTTTGCGCTGCTGGGCTGGCGCCAAATGGAGGGCATCCACCGCCCCGCCATCGCCACCTATCTGCCCACCCACAAGGGCCCTCTGCTGCTGCTGGACGCCGGCGCCTCGCCCGACGTGGACCCCGTGCACATGCTCGAATTCGCCCTGCTGGGCCGCGCCTTTGCCGAACGGGTGATCGGAGTGAAAAACCCCAAAGCCCATCTCGTGAACATCGGTGAAGAGCCGACCAAGGGCAACGCCTTTGCCAAGGAAGCCTATGCCCTGATGGACGGCCACGACTGGTTTGCCGGAAATGTGGAGGGCAAAGACCTCTTCAACGGCGACTGCCGCGTGGCCGTATGTGACGCGTTCGTGGGGAATGTCATCTTGAAAACCGCCGAGGGCGTGGCCGAGTTCATCATGGACAACATCCGCCAAGCCGTGCCCAAAGGGCCAGGCAAGCTCCTCTTTCTGCCGCTCAAATCGGCGCTTAAGCCGCTGCGGAAGAAGACGGACTACGCCGAATACGGCGGATCGCCTCTGCTGGGGCTGAACGGAATCTGCATCATCGGCCACGGACGCAGCAGCGCCAAGGCCATCAAGAACGCCGTGCACCAGGCCGCTTTTGCGGTGGAAAAAGATGTGCTCGGCGCCATTCGTCAAAGCGTTCAGGCTGAGGCTGAGCGCGAGTCCACTCCGCAAACATGAGCATCAGCGCCGTCATCAGGGGCATCGGCCACGCCGTGCCCGAAAAAGTTCTCACCAACCACGACCTCGAAAAGCTGGTCGAAACGAACGATGAGTGGATTGTTCAGCGCACCGGCATCCGCGAACGGCGTATCACAGGCCCCGACGAAGGCGCCGCCGACCTCGCCACCACGGCTGCCCTCATGGCCATGGATCGGGCGGGAATCAAGCCAGAGGAGATTGACCTCGTGGTGGTCGGCACCGTCACTTCCGACGAAGTCTTTCCGAGCTGCGCCTGCATTGTTCAGGACCGAATCGGCGCCAAGAACGCCGGCGCCATGGACGTGGGCGCCGCCTGCGCCGGATTCATTTATGCCGTCGAAACTGCCGCCGGCCTGATCTGCGGCGGCCGAATGAAAACCATCCTGGTCATCGGCGTGGATGTCCTCACCAAGCTGCTCGACTGGACCGACCGCGGCACCTGCATCCTCTTTGGCGACGGAGCCGGAGCCGTGATCATGCAGGCCAGCGACGAGCCGAATGTCGGTGTGCTCTCCACCGCCCTCTGCAGCCTCGGCGCGGGGGCCAAGCACATCCACTTGAAGGCGGGAGGCAGCCGCTACCCCCATTCTCAGCCGCTGCCCGAAGGCATGTCGCCCTACATTTTTATGAATGGCGCCGAGACCTTCCGCTTTGCGGTGGGCGCCATCAGCGACGCCTGTGAAAAGGCGCTCGCCATCGCAGGACTTGATTCCGAAGACATCGACCTGTACATTCCCCATCAGGCCAACATTCGCATCATCCAAGCCGCCGCCGAGCGCCTTGGCCTTCCGCCCGAGAAGGTGTTCATCAACATCGACAAGTTCGGCAACACCAGCGCGGGCTCGGTGCCCATCGGCATGAGCGAAGCCTGGGAACAGGGCCTGCTGGAGCCCGGCCGGGTCATCCTCACCGTCGGCTTTGGGGCCGGCCTGGTGTGGGGCGCCAACCTGATTCGGTTCTGACCCTCGGCTTTCGGCCTAGGGATGGCAGATGAGGCCATAACTGTTGCGTATGCAACTACATAGCCATGTCATCCCGAGGCATCCATCACATCACCGCTATGGCCGGCGGCGTTCAGGCCAACACTGATTTTTACGGCGTGCTGCTCGGCATGCCGATGACCAAGGTCACCGTCAACTTCGACGAGCCCAGCGTCTATCACACCTACTTTGGCGTGGATGGAGGGGCGCCGGGGACGAACATCACATTCTTCCCTTGGCCGCACATCGTGCCCGGCCAGCTCGGAGGCGGCGAGGCCTCACGAGTGGGCTACGGGGTGGCCGAGGGAACTCTGGGCGAATGGGAAAAGCGCCTTGCCGCCGAGGCTGTCTCGTTTGACTCGCTGGAGAGCGAGATCCACTTTGCCGGACCGGACGGTGAGCTCCTGGCCCTGCGCGAGGAGCCCGGCAAGAGGGATGGCGTCTTGGGCTTCAGCCATGTCGTGCTCGATTCCCTTCGCGCCCCCTCGACGGTGGTGGTGCTCACCCAGCACCTCGGGTTTGAGGAGACGGCGCCCGGCGTGCTGAGGGCTCCGGGCGAGGGGCCGGGCCGCGAGGTTCAGGTTCGGCAGGCCGAAACGGGCCCCGGCCGGATGGGAGCCGGAACCGTTCACCACATCGCCTTTCGCGCCGCCGACGATGACGACCAGGCGCGCATCCGCGAGAGCCTGATCAACGCGGGGCTCCGCCCCACCGACGTCAAAGAGCGCTGCTACTTCCGGTCGATTTACTTCCGCGAGCCGGGCGGGCTGCTGTTTGAAGTGGCCACCGATGGCCCCGGCTTTGCCATCGACGAGCCCGACGGCCTGGCCCGAGGCCTCATGCTGCCGC
>JBGSIR010000227.1:0-2443 GCA_041742415.1 Fimbriimonadaceae bacterium
GGCCCTCTCCGATGCGGGGGTGCAGGCCGCCCTAGGCTCGGTGCGCAGCGGCTGGCTGGACCATCGCCCGGAAGTCTGGGTCAGCGCGGTGGCCTATCGCAGCCGCGAATCCGCTCCGGGCCTTTGGGTGGACGCCAGCTCCCACGAGCCGCAGCGCGAAGAGGTGCTGGAGAAGTTCTATTTTGAGATGACCGCAGACGGCTCGGCGGGAGCCATCGGCTATGAGCGGTTTATGGAGATGGCTCAGCCCAACGTGGTCATTGCCCGCTCGGGCGACCTTGAGCAGCCTGAGTCGCCGCAAGGTCCTGAGCCGCTTTCGCCTCATACCGAGTCCCCCGATTCAGCATCATCAGACGCCGCCAATTGAGCTTCGACTCCTCCCATTTGCCCAGCTCGCGCTGAGCGATGGCGAGCGAAGCCAAGGCCTCTCCGCGCAGGTGGATGGAGGTGCGGGGCAGCCGATGCCAGCCGATGTGGCCCACAAAGTTCAGGGCGTCCGTTTCCAGCGTCGCGTAGAGCGATTCGTCGGACCACTCGCGGGGGAAGCGCTGGTGGATGAGGAGCAGCGTCGCCGCCCTCATCATGTAGATGTTGGGGTCCTCGGGCGAAAGGGAGACCGCGCGGTCCATGTCGGCCCGGCTGTTTGAGAGGAGCTGGCGGGCCTCATCGGCCTTGTTCTGCAGGTACAAAATTCCGGCCCGCACCATGCGCCCATTCCCCCGCCACACCAGGGCGCGGGCGTCGTTCGGGTCGGCTTCGACCATCGCCTCGATCTCGGTCATGCCCGCTTCAAAGGTGGCAAAGTCGCCGCGAAACACCGCAAAGAACTTCTTGCGGTATTCGACAATGAAGGGGTCCTCCACGTAGAGCCCCGGCTCGCTGACGTTCTCGGCCGGGGTCGGATAGAGGTACTGGGCCGAAGCCGCGACCGGCAGAAGGGCCAAGGCTGCGATGAGGGCGCGCATCACCCTCTGCTACGAGCCTTGAAGCGCGCGAAGCCCGAGCACCCGGGCCATCGCGACCATTCCGGTGAGCCCCATGGTCTTGCCCATGCTCAGCTCGCGGCCAAAGATCTCATAGACCAGGTCATCCTGCACGCTCTGCAGCTCTGCGGCGGGGGCCCCGCGCAGGTCCTCCTGGAGGATGGCCGCCATCGCCATCGCGCTGATGCCCTGCGGGTTCAGCACGACGAAGCGGTGCTCCAGGCCCTGAGCGCCGACGAACGCCCAGACAAACGCCTCCGACTCACACCCCGGCACGCGATGCGCTTCGTCATAGGGCGGCGCAGCGATCTCGGGCTCCACCGGGCGAAAGCCCTCCGAGATGGAGATGAGCAGTTCGATGCGGTCGGCGCGGTCGGGGAAGAGCGCGAGGGTTTCCAGGCGCTCCTGCAGCTTCGCGGGCAGGCTCATGCGCCCTTTTCGACCGGCACGCCCACCATGTTGCCCCACTCGGTCCAGCTTCCGTCGTAGTTCTTCACGTTGACGAAGCCCAGCAGGTGCTTCAAGGCAAACCAGGTGTGGCTGCTGCGCTCGCCGATGCGGCAGTAGGCGATGGTCGGCGCCTCGGGGTCCAGGCCCTGCTCCTCTTGGTAGAGGCGGCGCAGGTCTTCAACCGGCAGAAATTCGCCGGTCTCAGGGTTCGTGGCGCGGGCCCAGGGCACGCTCTTGGCTCCCGGGATATGCCCGCCGCGCAGGGCTCCCTCGTTGGGATAGTCCGGCATGTGCATGCGCTCGCCGCTGAATTCCTGCGGGCTGCGCACGTCCACCATCTGGCCTTTGGCCAGGGTGTGGGCCAGCACTTCGTCTCGAAAGGCGCGGGCGGCCTCATCGTTTCGTGGCTGAGCGGTGTAGCTGCTCGGCTCGACGCTCGGCTTCTCCTTGGTCAGCTCGCGGCCCTCGTTCACCCACTTCAGCCGACCGCCGTCCATCACCGCCGCTTTGGTGTGGCCAAAGAGGCCGAACACCCAAAACGCATAGCACGCCCACCAGTTGCTCTTGTCGCCATAGAAGACGATCAGCGTGTTCTCATCCGCCCCGAGCCGCCGCATCAGAGCCTGAAATCCCTCTTGGCCCAAGTAGTCGCGCACCACTTGGTCGTTCAGGTCGCGGGTCCAGTCCACTTCGTGGGCGCCCGGAATGTGGCCGGAGGGATAGAGAAGCGGGTCCTCGTTCGACTCGACCAGCCGCACGTTCGGGTCGTTGAGATGCTCCGCCACCCAGTCGGTGTACACCAGGACAGAATGGCTCATATCAGGCTCATTCTACGCATGCCGGGGCGAATTGGAGGGGCGGACCCGGACCGTTCGGAACTGGGCGGCGCCCTCTTCGGCCCAGAGGGCGATGCACCCCTGCGGCGCGTCCGGCGCCATGGCCTCCCAGAGCTCGCCGTCTGCTCCGGCGCGAATGATATCCCCCTGGGCCTCGATCCAAATGTGCTTCCG